>SFER01000062.1 GCA_004557195.1 Bacteroidales bacterium
CCCAATGCTTGTTTTTGGGCATACCCATTATTGAGGTCTTTTGTCCAAGTTTAATTTTATATGGTTTCTTTGCTCCTTTCCATGAAGAGTGACCTCTGCCTCGAATTTGTAGAGGTAGAGGTTCATCCTTAGTCCCGAGAGCTTCAAACCCTTCTATGCCCATTGGGTCGAGTCTATAAAAGGCATTCAGGTATACTTCTTTAGATACGATAGGACTGTGGTTCTCAGTATCAATATACAAGACGGGTAACGTGCCGGATATTGACACGACCGATTGAGAAGGAGGTATACTTGCCTCTGTATCTTCAGTGCATGAAATTAAAATGACCAAAGATAACAAACATCCGATGTCTTTGATAAAATTCCGAATTTTTTTCATTGTAAATAGATATAATCGTTAATGTGATTGTAATTATCGTTGTAAATTTACACAAAATATATGAAAGCGAGCCGATAATCCCCTAAATATTCGTAACTTTGTAACCCATTAGAATTGCAAATTATTGATATGAAACTTTTTTCGGCTAATGAAATAAAGGAAATAGATAGATACACCATTGAGAATGAGCCTATCAGTTCGCTCGACTTGATGGAACGTGCAGCCTCGGCAATCGCTTGTGAGATTATCAGCCGCTGGCGTCCAAACAAGCGCATTGTGGTGTTTGCCGGTCCGGGCAACAATGGCGGAGATGCTCTTGCTGTGTCGCGACAACTCATCGAGCAAGGCTACAAGGTGGAGATTTTCCTCTTTAACATCGGAGGGAACAAACTGTCGCCCGATTGTGCCACCAATAAGGAGCGTCTCTTGGCTCTCGGTGATGTCGATTTCACCGAGATTGTCAAAGAGTTTAATCCCCCATACCTCTCCAAGTCCGACCTCGTTGTCGATGGCTTGTTTGGCTCGGGGCTTAATAAGCCGCTTTCCGAGGGCTTTGCCTCTCTTGTGCGCTTGATAAACGAGAGCGGTGCCTATATCGTGTCGATTGATGTTCCTTCGGGGTTGTTCTGTGAGTGGAATGGCGAGAATGTGCGCAACAACATCATCCAGGCGCGCCTCACTCTGGCGTTGCAGTTCCCGCGCCTTTCATTCTTCTTCTCCGAGAATGCCGGCTTTATCGGCACCTACAAATCGCTCGACATCGAGTTGAGTCAAGATGCAATCTATACCACCAAGGTGAAAAAATATCTGGTGGAACGCGGCGATGTGAAGCGCGCGCTCCGTCGTCGACAGGCGTTTGCCAACAAATACGATTTCGGCTCGGCGCTGCTTGTTGCCGGCAGTTACGGTATGCTCGGTGCCGCTGTGCTTGCCGCCCGTGGCGCGATGCGTGCCGGAGCGGGTGTGGTGAGTGTTCATGCTCCGCGTTGCGCCATGCAAACACTCCAATCGTCGGTGCCCGAGGCTCTCTTTGATGCCGATAAGCACGATATTGTAACCAGCGACATTTCGCCCCGACATGCCTACGACGCTATTGCCATAGGTCCCGGTATCGGCACCAATAACCCCACTCTCGATGCGCTCGACCGATTCTTGATTGAATACAAAAAGCCGCTGGTGCTCGATGCCGATGCGCTCAACTGCATTGCGATGAGGCCGCAGATGCTCAACAACATCCCTGCCAAGTCGGTGCTCACTCCGCATGCGCGCGAATTTGACCGCCTTTTCGGGCAGTTCTATTCCGATGAGGCTCGTGTGAAGAAAGCACTCGAGGTTGCAGGCTATTACAACATTATCATTGTCCTTAAAGGGCATCACACTATGACCGTTTATCCCGACGGGCACATCTATGTCAATTCGTCGGGCAATGTGGGTATGGCGACCGCGGGGAGCGGCGATGTGCTCACCGGTGTTATCACCGCGCTCATTGCGCAAGGCTACACTCCCGAAATGAGTGCCGTCCTCGGTGTCTATATCCATGGCTATGCCGGCGACCTTGCCGAGAAGGCCGAAGGTGCCTATGGCGTAGTGGCAGGCGATATTGCAGCCAATATCGGGCGTGCCATCAAGGAGATAATGACGAGCGTATAGGCTATTTCGACATCTCTATCGCTATGCGACACGGCGGCGTGATGTCGGCTGTGGTGGTGCCCATGGTGCTATTGCCTTGAGCCTCAAAGAGAATGTGGGTGCGGTCGAGAGCCTTGAAACTCAGCGTATAGACAATCCTGCGAGGCTTGGTGGGAGCGTCGGTGAGCAGCGGGAAGGTCTTTTCCACAAATTTTATGCGCCATCCATCCTCATCTACAATCGCTTGCAGACTTGCCTCTGCGCCTTCGGGGAGAGACACCCCGGTGTGTATCAGCGTAATCTCTCCGATGTCGTCTTGCTTGAAAATCACCTGTTGGATGTCGTCGGGTTCGCCGTCAAGAATGTTCCCCGATGCAAAATATGTCTTGGTTTCCACCATTCGGCGAGGGTGGAAGAAGAATGCCGCTATCACCACGGCGATGAGAAACGCCATAATGTAGAACTCGGTGGTGAAGAAGAAATCCATAATTCTTGGGATAGGTTATTCAAATGGCAGTTGAGGGTCGAGCAGGCGGAATGTCTTCCGGTGATACACCGTCGCCCCATATTGCTCTATCGCAGCGCGATGGTCTTTTGTCGGGTAGCCCTTGTTTCGGCTCCATCCATATTGCGGAAACTCCTTGTCGATGGCACACATATACTCATCGCGGTGGGTTTTGGCAAGAATCGAAGCCGCCGCGATGCTCATCATCTTCCCGTCGCCTTTCACTATGCAAGTGTGGGGAATGCCGGGGTAGGGGGTAAAGCGGTTTCCGTCGATGAGCAGATGTTGAGGCTCGATTTTCAGCCCCTTTATCGCCCTGTGCATGGCGAGAAACGACGCTTTGAGAATGTTGATGTGGTCGATTTCTTCGGGTGATACCACTCCCACACACCAAGCGAGAGCGTCGCGCTCGATAATCGGGCGGAGAGCGTCGCGCTGATGCTCCGAGAGCTGTTTCGAGTCGTTGAGGAGGTCGTTTTTGTAGTTGGGAGGGAGAATCACAGCGGCGGCATAGACCGGACCCGCCAGGCATCCGCGCCCGGCTTCGTCGCATCCAGCCTCGACAACACCGCTATTGAGATATTGCATCAACATGCCGTGACGTGTTACGATTTTCGTGCGATAATGTAGTCGAAAATATCCATCAACGAGCGGATAGCGTCGTTTTGTGGATAGCCGGCGATGATTTCGGCGGCGCGATTGCGGAGTTGCTCCATCTTGGAATAGGCATATTCGATGCCTCCTTCGCGCTTGGCAAATTCGATAAGTCGGTCGATTTCCTCAGTGGTAAGTTCCTCCTTTTGAGCGAGGGCGAGCATATCGTCGCGGTCGGCAGCCGAAGAAGAATCGAGCGCATAGAGCAGCGGCAGGGTGATTTTCCCCTCACGCAGGTCGTTTCCGGTGGGCTTACCGATTACCTTATCGTCGTAGTAGTCGAAAATATCGTCCTTAATCTGGAAGCAGATGCCGAGTAGCTGGGCATATTCGAGCAGCCCTTTCATCTCCCCCTCCGGAGCATCGACGGCATATCCGCCCACCTCCATGCAACTGCGGAACAGAGAGGCTGTCTTTTGCGAAATGATTTCAAAATAGCGTTGTTCGCTCACGATATGCTTGCGCGCATTGTCGATTTGCTCCACTTCGCCTAAGGCGAGTTCGCTTCCAAGCGCCGACATGGTTTTCACGATAGACATTTTGCCGGTTTTCACACCGCAGGCAAGCGCGCCACTCACAAAGAAGTCGCCCACCAGCACGGCGATGCGGTTGTCCCAGATGTTGTTGATAGTGGGGTTGCCTCGACGCAGTTTCGATTCATCCACCACATCGTCGTGGATGAGCGAGGCATTGTGCAGCATTTCTATCGACGCTGCGGCATAAAGTACGGTGGGAGTAATCTCCGAGAACACTTTTGCGCTTAGCATCACCAACATCGGTCGTATCTGTTTCCCCTTAGATTGTAGATATGAAGTTGTTACAAGGTCCATCAGCGAACTGTTGCTCACCAATGCCTCCTTGATAATCTCATTGAGACGTTCCAACTCCTTGGAAATTGTGTTTTGAACAAAATCTAAATTAACCATATTGCGCAATTGATTTGCAAAAGTACGAAATTTAATCAATATAAGAAACGAAAAGGTTAAAACGGCACAAAAAGAAGCCCAAAAAATCAAAAAAAGCCCCCTCTTTACCCATTTTTCACTCCCATGCGCTACATTGCCGGGTGGTTTTATGGGGGTGGAATTTGACTGTGTGAGATTTTTTGTGTAAGTTTGTGGTTAAATTCACTGCGGCTTGCAAGCCTGCCCAATTATAAGATTTATGGAAGAAAAAAAACTGTTCCTTCTCGATGCTTACGCTCTGATTTTTAGAGCCTACTATGCCTTGTTGCGCGCCCCGCGGTTTACAGCCAACGGCTTGAACACCTCGGCGATTTTCGGATTTGTCAACACTCTGCAGGAGATTCTCAAGAAAGAGAATCCGAGCCATATCGCAGTGTGTTTCGACCCTCCCGGTCCGACATTCCGGCACGAGGCTTACGAAGGCTACAAGGCTGAGCGCGACGAAACTCCCGAAGATATAAAACTCTCGGTGCCATACATCAAGGATATTATCCGCGCCTATAACATCCCCATTATCGAGGTGCCGGGCTATGAGGCCGACGATGTGATAGGCACTCTCGCCACTCTTGCCGAAAAGCGCGGCTTTACCACCTATATGATGACCCCCGACAAGGATTTCTGCCAGTTGGTAACCGACAAAATCAAGGTGTACCGACCCGCTTACAAAGGGGGCGAGTTTGAGATTCGCGGTGTTGCCGAAGTGCTTGCCCGATATGGCTTGCAAAACACATCGCAGGTTATCGACTTGCTCGCACTGATGGGCGACCAGGCAGACAATATCCCCGGTTGTCGCGGAGTGGGGGAGAAGACTGCGGTGAAACTGATTACCGAGTTTGGCTCGGTGGAGAATCTGCTTGAGAATACCGACAAACTCAAAGGGTCGCTCCACGACAAGGTGGTGAACGATGCCGAGAACATCCGTTTCTCGAAATTCCTCGCCACTATCAAAACCGATGTGCCGGTGGAATTTGACGAGGAGGCATTGCGCCGCTCCGAAATCAACACCGATGCGCTAAAGCGGATTTTCGAGCAACTCGAATTCCGCACACTTCTCGCACGCCTCATCCCGAAATCGCAGCCTATTGCCGCACCTAAGCCCAAGGCGGAAACTCGCCAGGCATCGCTCTTTGATTTTGAAGACGACACTCCTGCGGAGACTCCCGCTTCGGCACCTGCTGCGACTCAGGTGCAGTGTGAGGTTAAGCAGATGAAAGACCCTGCCGAAATCGGTGCCCTGATTGAAAAAGCACTCAAAGCAGGCAAGGCAGGTTTCGCCCTCGTGGCTGACGGCGACTCCGCCATCACCGCCACCCTAATCGGTGCCGCTATCACAACCGGTGATGCAGCGGGATATGTCGATGCCGCCGACATCGCGTTGCTGAAGCCGTTTTTCGAGAGCCGCGAAGTGCTCAAAATCGGTACCAACGTGAAGCGCGACATGATTTTGCTGCGTCGCATCGGCATCTCGTTTGCCGCCCCCTATGCCGACACCGCAGTGATGCACTATCTCATCCAGCCCGAACTCTCGCATGACTACAACCGCCTCGCCGAGACATACCTTTCCACCGAAGTGCTCACCGAGGAGGCATTGCGTGGCGGCAAAGGGAAGTCGCGCATCCCATATTCCGACATCCCGGCAGAGATGACAGCCAAATTTGCCGGCGAGGTTGCCTCCACAGCCCTCGCGCTCTATCCGTTGCTGCTTGCCGAGATAGATTCCCTCGGAATGAACAGTCTCCTCAACGATATCGAGACACCGTTTGTCGCCGTGCTCGCCGATATGGAATACACCGGCGTAACCATCGACACATCGGTACTCAACGCTTTCTCCAAGACGCTCACCGCACAAATGTGTGAGATGGAGAAAGAGTGCTATGCCCTTGCAGGCGAGGAATTCAACACCTCCTCTCCGGCGCAGGTGGGCGAAATCCTGTTTGAGAAATTAGCCCTCGACCCCAAAGCGAAGCGCGGCAAAAATGGAAAATATTCCACCACCGAAGAGGTGCTCTCGAAACTCAAGGACCGCCATCCGATTGTCGATTTGATATTGCGACTGCGCGGAGTGAAGAAACTACTTGCAACCTACGTAAATGCACTTCCCGAACTCGTAAATCCAACCACCGGACGCATCCACACCACATATAACCAAACCATCACCGCCACCGGGCGCATTTCATCGTCCAACCCCAACATGCAGAACATCCCGGTGCGCGACGATGAAGGTCGCGAGATTCGCAAGGCTTTCGTGCCATCGCCCGGAAATCTCTTCTTCAGCGCCGATTATTCGCAGATAGAGTTGCGCCTTGTTGCCGACATCAGCGGCGACGAGACAATGATAGCATCGTTCTTGAGCGGAGAGGATATCCACCGCTCCACCGCGGCAAAAATCTATCATGTGCCCCTAGATGAGGTTACTCCCGACATGCGCCGACACGCCAAAACTGCCAATTTCGGCATCCTTTACGGCATTTCGGCATTCGGACTTGCCGAGCGACTCGGCATCTCGCGCGGCGACGCCAATGTGTTGCTCGACGGCTATCGCAAGACATATCCGCGAATCACCGAATATATGCAGGAAGTGGTAGCCGATGCTAAGGAAAAAGGCTTTGTTACAACCAAATTCGGACGCCGTCGTATGCTCCCCGACATCAATTCCCGCAACGCCGTGGTGCGCGGCTATTCCGAGCGCAATGCCGTCAACGCCCCGATTCAAGGCACAGCAGCCGATGTAATCAAGATAGCGATGGTGAAGATATTCGCCCGTTTTGCCGCAGAGGGTGTTCGCTCCAAGATGACAATGCAAGTGCACGACGAATTGAATTTCGATGTCATCCCCGAAGAGCTGCCACTCGTAACAAAGATAGTGACCGAGGAGATGCAAAATGCATACCACGGTCGCGTGCCGCTCATTGCGTCATATAGCCAGGGCGCAAATTGGCTGGAAGCGCACTAAAGTTGTCCTATTTGTCGCATCTTCTTTGTTATATTTAAAATAGAGTGTAATTTTACGATAATTAAACTGAAGAATCATGGATATAACACTCCCAAAACGCATTGATGTGTCGCAGACGCCTCTAAAATTCGCCAATGCGAGAATTATCACTGTAATCGGTGCCAATGGTGCCGGAAAAACCCGATTCTGTCGTAAAATCATGGAGGATGTCGGCGACCATGCATTCCGCATCTCGGCGCTCGAGGCACTTTTCCCGAAAAAGGAGGTGAACACAATGTCCGGCTCGATAGACATGCTCTACAGCAGCATCGAAGCCCGCACGCAGATCGTAAAGGGCGATGTCGATACCGAAATAGAGAAACTCGCATTCCTGTTGTTCCATGATGAGTTCCTCTCCCTGCTCAAATATAAAATGCTCACCCTCGAACACCAATCGGCACCAATGGACGAGACCAATTTCGACCGCCTCACCAAGGCTTGGGACCGGGTGTTCCCCAACAATAAAATCTTGCGCGAAAGCGGCAAATTGCTCTTCCAAAACGACAAAGGTCCCGACAAGGTGGGAGCGATGAGCCTATCGGATGGCGAGCGCGCCGTGTTCTACTATCTCGGTGCTGCCATCTACGCAATGCCGGGAGCGGTGATTTTTGTTGATAATCCGGCGCTCTTCCTCCATAACACCATCATGCAGCAGGTGTGGAACATCGTCGAGGAGATGCGCCCCGATTGCACCTTCATTTACAACACCCACGACATCGATTTCGCCACTTCGCGCGTCGATAACAAAATCGTGTGGGTGAAGAATTTCGATGTGGAGAAAAGCGCATGGGACTATGAGATTGTAGCCGGCAACGATAGCATCAGCGAGGAGCTGTATATCGACTTGTTGGGAAGCCGCAAACCGGTGCTTTTTGTCGAGGGAGATGCCATTCACAGCATCGACTCAAAGCTGTATCCGCTCATTTTCCCCGAGTATTCGGTGCGCCCGCTCGGCAGTTGCAACAAAGTGATAGAGGCGACCCGCTCATTCAACGACCTACAGTCGTTCCACCACCTCGACAGCCATGGACTCGTGGATCGCGACCGCCGCACCGAGAAAGAGGTGCAGTATCTGCGCGACAAGAAAATCTTTGTTCCCGATGTGGCTGAAATAGAGAACATCCTCATGCTCCCCGGGGTGATAGAGGCTGTGGCGCGCCGCAATCGCAAAAATCCGCAGTATGTCATCGCCAAGGTGAGCCGCGCGGTTATCAACTTGTTCAAGGCAGATATGCGCAATCAAGCATTGATGCATGTGCGGCACATGGTGAAGCGCAATGTGGAGTATCGAATCGACAGGAAATTTGCCAATATCGGCGAACTCGAGAATCACATGCGCGGACTTGTTGAGGAAATCGACCCCAGAGGAATGTATCGAGAGCTTTGCGACAAATTCTCGGAATATATCGCCAAAGCCGACTATGTGAGCGTGCTCAGAGTGTTCAACTACAAGCAAATGCTCTCCGACAGCAATGTGGCTCAACTTTGCGGCTTGAACAACAAGGAGGCATATATCAAAAACATATTATTTATACTTAAAGAAAACAATTCCGAAGCCGATGCCATCCGCCGGGCGGTGAAGCAGTGCTTCAGGATAAACGAAACGAAATGATTAAAGATTGGATTGAAGCGGCTCGTCCGCGCACACTCCCGGTGTCGCTTGCCGGGGTGCTCACAGCGGTGGGCTTTGCCAAAATGTATGGAGTGCTCAAGCCTGTTCCTGCACTGCTATGTTTCACCTTTGCGCTATTGGCACAGATTGTGTCCAATTTTGCCAACGAATACTACGATTTCAAGCGCGGAGCCGACAAAAAAGGGCGCGTGGGTCCGCGGCGAGGCGTAACCGAGGGTACTATATCGCCCCGCGCAATGCTCATAGCCACCTATTCGCTTCTTGCTGTGGATTGCGCGGTGGGGTTGTGTCTCATCCCCTATGGTGGCTGGGAAATGCTCATCGTGGGGGTGTTTATCGCCATTTTCGCCCTTGCTTACAGCGCGGGGCCGTATCCGCTGTCGCGCCATGGGTGGGGCGATGTGGCTGTGCTTGTGTTTTTCGGCATCATACCGGTGAATTTCACCTTCTATGTGATGAATTGCGAGTTTAGTCTCATCGTGTTCCTCGCCTCGGTGGCAATTGGACTTATGTCGGTGAATGTGTTGATAATCAACAACTACCGCGATATCGAGGATGACAAAGACGCCGGCAAATTCACCACTGCCATTCTCCTCGGCAGGAAATACACCGCCACATGGTATCTCTGCAACGGATATATAGCCGTGTCAATACTCTCGCCGCTATGGTTCTACTATCCGGCGATGGCGCTTTGTGCCGCAGTGTATCTGCTACTTCACAACCGCACATGGATAGCTATGCAACAGAGCGAAGGCGCAGCCCTCAATCCGGTGCTTGGAGCCACCGCACGCAACATGCTTGTGTTTGCCATTCTGCTATTTGTTGCCACCATCATTGTCTGACACCTTCATGCGCTTGAAGGCATCGATGAAACTGCCGGGGGTGATGTTTATTATCTCCGCGTTGATGCTTTCGGCATAGCGGCGGATGGTGAAATAGGATTTGAACGCCACGTAGAAACTATACATCAACTTGTAGAGCGGGAATTTGTGATACACAGCAGCCTGGCGCGCCTCCTCTTTCTTGTCCTCCTTGTAGAAATGCGGCTGAATCGACACCACTTGGTTGTCGTCGGTAACCGACAGAGTTTGTGTCCAAGTGTGGTCGGCGCCCGCTACATAGATATGCTTGAAGCCCATGCGGAGAGCGAGCATAAGCGAGGGGATGAGCACGTTGCGCGGTCGCGGCATTCCGAGTCCGCTCCCATAAGCAAAGTTTTCCACCCAATTAAAACCCTCGACCGGGGTGAGGTTGTAGAAGCACACCTTGATTTTCCCGTTCTTAGCTACTTCTGCAAGTCGGCGGCACTTGCGGAACCGAGCCGGGGCAAACAGAGTCATCTCCCAGGTGGTGCGGTTCACGAAAGTGTCCCACAGATTGTTCACATTGTCGTGAGTGCCATCCTCGAAAAACACCGGGTCGGCAAGCACGTAGTATCGAGGCTTGAGGTCGAAAAACACCGGCGCATTGCCGGCGAAGTTTACAGCCAGCAGGCTTTTGCCCGCCAGGAAATGCCGGTCGCGAGTGATAGTGTCGTTGAGCGACGGACCGTTGCCCAGCACCACAATCTCTTGCGAGGCATCCACTTTAGGCACCGCAGTGTGCCATTTCGAAACAAGAACAACCTTTGCCGCGCTTGCGAGCGAGCCTCCAAGCCGCGACATCCATTCCATGATTTTGTCTCCTCCAGCCATAATTCCGGTTCAAAAGTATGTACTACAGCGCAAAGTTAGACAAAATCTGTGAGTTTCGGTGCCGACACGCCAAAAAACCGCACTCGGGTGATGCAAAAATGTTTTTCCGATAATTTTTTGCTTATTGTTTTGAACGGTGGAATTTTGTGGCTATCTTTGCACCAAAAGGGACAAAGTTATGAGTGAGATAGAGGACAAATACATAAGTTTACTTACCGATTTCGGGTTCAAGCGTATTTTCGGAACTGATTTGAATAAGGATTTGCTTATCAGTTTCTTAAATGCGCTGTTTGAGGGTTCGCATGTCATCACCGATGTGAAATATCTCAACACCGAGCATCTCGGTGATATTCAC
>SFER01000063.1 GCA_004557195.1 Bacteroidales bacterium
CTCAGCTGGTTCAGAGCATCTGCCTTACAAGCAGAGGGTCGGCGGTTCGAATCCGTCAACGCCCACCAAGCCGGAAGGAATCCTCCTCCCGGCTTTTTTGCGCCCCGTGGGCAGCCTGTCTCCGTGGGCTGCGGAAAATTACGGGACAGCGAACTGAAAAAGTGGTGAAAAATGGCTTTAAAACAGCTTGAGAATTGAAGATTTCGATGCTTTGACCGGAATTTTCAATTCTCAAGGGGTATTTGGGGGCTACGCCGGAGCTATCGGAGGAGCGGGGCGAGGACGGGGATGATTTTGTCGGCATAGCGGCGGAAGCCGATGTCGGTGAAGTGGATTCCGTCAACGGTTCCTTCGTTGTCGTATCCCGAGATGCCGTCGCAAGTTACGTAGTAGAGATTTTTGGGATTTTCGGCTTTGAGGCGTTCGTAGTTTTTGCGGAATGCGGCATTTTTTTCGGGGAGGTATTTGGCGAAGAAACTGTCAAATTTGGCGTAGGAGTACATGGGACCTTCTACCATGATGATGGGGACATCGGGGCGAGCTTTGCGGATGATGTTGACAAAATCGTAGGTGAGCGAGTCGCACATGTTGAGAGTGCAGTTGGGGATCGGGTCGATGATGTAGGCGCTGACATTTTCGATTGATGCGAGGGCGCGTGCCATGCAGAAGTCCATTTTGCCTTCACCGCTGATTCCGATGTTTATGACTTCGCAGTTGAGGTCGCGCTGAATCATATTGGTGGCGACCATACCGGTGCGAGTTGAGCAGCCGCCTTGGAGGATGCTTGTGCCGTATGCCACGACGCGCTTGGATGCCCGTGGATTGTCGATGTGGGGCTTGGTGATTGTGGCGGTGCTATCTACGCCAACCCAGAGTTCGGTAACTCCGTCGTAAAGTGGCAGATAGATGAGAAATTCGCGGGTGTCTCCGGCAAGATTTTCGACATACACTTTCTCACATTCTTTTGTTTCCTTGTTGGCGATGGGGCGGTTGGTGTTAACATATTCCCACACGCCATCGTCGCTGAGGCGGTAGAGGTCGGTGCCTTTCAATCCGGTGTCTGCCATGTGAAACATGTGAGTGTCCCAAAGGAGGGTGTATTTAACGGCAACGCGTTTGGAGTTGGTGGCAAAACGCACGCCGATACCGCTGCTACACATCGAGCGTTCCCACAGGGTGGAGCGCACGCTGTCTTTGAGGTATTTGGGGATGCGAGTGAAAGTTCCCTCGGTGTCGTCAAATCCTTTGTTGATTATTCTAAGGTCGGTGGCATTGACATATTTGAGCGGTTCTGCCTTCTCTTCTGCCATCATTGATGTTGCCGGAGCCAATAGGGCAGCGGCAAGAAGCAAATTTTTAATAATTTTGTTGAGTGTCATGATACTAAATAGTTGAAATTCTTAATGCACAAAGGTAGTCTTTTTTTTTAATTCCGAGACACACAATACTATTAAAAAAGGTGTATAAAAAGGAAAAGTCGGCTATTTGCTCCCGCAGATGCCGACCGAAGTAGATTACATTATGCTTTTAAGTGCTTTTGGAATTGCGCCGATGTAAGGTTTAATTGATTTTATGTTGCATATCGTATTGTTTCCTGTTTATTCATATAACAATTCTACAGTTAAAGAGTTCACCAATTAATGGAAATTATTTCTAACTTTGCAGAAATTTTGCTTGATATGATGGAAAATGATATTGAAAAATTGAACGGCTATCGTGGGGTGCTTGCGCTTTCCCCGATATTTGTATTTGTGCTGTTCTATCTCGGGGTGTCGATGCTGGCAGGCGATTTTTACAAGATGCCGGTGTCGGTAGCCTTTAACGTGGCAAGTGTGTGGGCGATTTTGATAACGAAGGGTTCGTTGTCTCGCCGGATAGATATATTTTCGCGAGGGGCTGCCAATAGCGACATCCTGTATATGATATGGATTTTTATCCTTGCGGGGGCGTTTGCCGCACTTGCCAAGGGGATAGGGGCGATTGATGCCACTGTGAATCTCACACTCAGTGTGATACCATCGCAATTTGTGCTTCCGGGGATGTTTCTTGCGGCATGTTTCGTGTCGTTGTCCATCGGGACATCGGTGGGCACGGTAACGGCGCTTGTTCCGCTGGCGGTGCATCTTGCCGAGGTTGCCGGAGGCGGCGATGTGGCGCTTTATGTCGCTGTGGTGCTTGGAGGCTCGTTTTTTGGCGATAACCTCTCGTTTATCTCCGACACCACTATTGCGGCTACGCGCACACAGGGGTGCCGGATGAACGAGAAATTCAAGGCAAACATCAATTTTGCCCTACCTGCGGCACTTGTGGTGCTGGTTTTGTATTATTTTATAGGTGTGGAACACTCGGTGTCGCAGCCGCAAGTGGGCGACATCAACTATTGGCTTGTGGCGCCATATCTTCTTGTTATCGCACTTGCGCTTGCGGGGGTGAATGTGATGGTGGTGCTGATGAGCGGTGTCGCTGCGTCGCTTCTGCTTGGCGAGGTGTTTGGCTATGGATTTGTGGAAATGAGCGGATTTATGGGCTCAGGAATCGAAGGCATGGGCGGACTGATAACCGTAACACTGCTTTCGGCGGGCTTGCTTGCGCTTATCGAGCATAATGGCGGTATCAAATTCCTAATCGACTGGCTCACAGGGAAGATTTCGGGCACACGCATGGCGGAATTTTCAATTGCGCTACTCACCGGGGCGGTGAATGTGTGCACAGCCAACAACACAATCGCCATTCTCACTGTGGGGAACCTATCGCGTGGCGTTTCCGAAAAGTTTGGCATAGCGGCACGCAAGTCGGCAAGCATACTCGACACCTCAAGTTGCATTGTGCAATGCGTAATCCCATACGGCGCGCAAATGCTGCTTGCCACCGGGCTTGCCGGGATTTCGCCATTGTCGCTATTTGAGTATATGTATTATCCGGCGGTGCTTGCGGTGGCACTCGTCTTGTCAATCCTTATTCCGTCGTTTAGGAAATAGCGGGGTGGCTACCTGCGATGCGGCTCGTTTATCTTGAGTGGGAGGGTTGCCGCAATTGCCGCCACAAGGGCAATGGCAATTGACGCAACGCCCAATGTCCAGCCCCATGCCGTGCTCTTGATGTTGAAAATGAGACCGCTTGTTGCGGCAAAATCTTGAGCGAAGAAGTAGAATGCGCCCACACCGATGAGGCTTGCGGCACTAAGAATCGACCAGAGCCTGTTTTTGAGATAGTTGAAGAAAATCGACAGGAAGCATCCGATGAACGGGATGAGGACAAACAACTCCATGCACAGCCTGTCGCTGCCGTTGATGGTTTCTTCGGTGAATTTAAACCCTGTGATATCGTTGAGCACGCCGCAATTGAAGTTGGGGCAGAAAAGATATGAAATAAGGGCTATGATAATGAATATATTGGATACGAATTTCATGATTAGTCGTTTTTGATGTTAGCAAAGTTATAAAATCGATGTCATAGAAACAAATAAAATGGAATAAAAATGCCTCGACAAATAGCAATGGGGCGATTTTGAACAAGATGTTGTGGCATATAGTAAGAAAAACTTCTGTTTTTATTTTGAATTTGCTCCCATTTGCACTATCTTTGCAGAAATATAAGCGATATGAGACGCATATTATTGATAATAGCAACTCTGATTCTGGTCTCCTCGACAATTTCTACAGTCGAGGCGCAATCGTTGTGGCGTGAGTCAAATCGCATAGTTTCAGTTCCAAGCCTGGTGGACCCTGCAGTAACCGACGGTGTTGAGATTTTTAGCGATAACGGCTCAATCATCATACGCACAAACCGCCGCGTGCAGGTGCGCGTTTTCACAATTCTTGGGCAACTTGTAACGCAAGCAACTCTAAATCCCGGCACAAGCGAATTTAAGGTTCTTGCCAGGGGGATTTATATTGTAAAAATCGGAAACATCACTCAGAAGGTGGCATTATAGAGCCACAAACTGTGTGGATTTAATAAATAAGGTTTTATTATGGATAATACAGCAAACATCGATTGGACTTCTCTCGGTTTCGGATATGTCCCTACCGACTACAATGTGAGAGTGTCCTACAAGGATGGCAAATGGGGCGAAATTGAGGTGACTAAGAGCGACAGCATCAACATCCACATGGCTGCAACTTGCCTCCATTACGGACAAGAAATTTTTGAAGGCTTGAAGGCTTTTAGAGGCAAAGATGGAAAGATAAGGATATTCCGTCTTGAGGAGAATGCCAAGCGCATCCGTCGAAGTGCCGAAGGTATTATGATGGAGCCGCTCCCCGTGGAATTGTTCAAGGAGATGGTAATAAAGGTTGTAAAACTCAACGAACGCTTTATCCCGCCATACGGCTCGGGAGCATCACTCTACATTCGTCCTATCGAATTGGGTATGACCGCGCAAGTGGGTGTTAAGCCTGCAACCGAATATTTGTTTATGATTTTTGTAACTCCGGTGGGCGCATATTTCAAAGAGGGATTCCGCCCTGCCAAGATTGCTATTTATCGCGGTTACGACCGTGCCGCTCCACTTGGCACCGGTCGCTGGAAAGTGGGTGGCAACTATGCCGCATCGCTTGCCGCAGGACAGAAAGCAAAAGAGGGTGGCTATGCCGCTGTGCTTTATCTCGACCCGAAGGAGAAGAAATATATCGACGAATGTGGTCCGGCAAACTTCTTTGCAGTGCGCGACAACACCTATATCACCCCCAAGAGCGACTCGATTCTCCCCTCTATCACCAATATGAGCCTCCAGCAGATTGCGCTCGACATGGGGCTTAAAGTAGAGGCGCGTCCTGTTCCGGTTGAGGAACTTGCAACAGTGGAGGAGGCTGCCGAATGTGGCACCGCCGCAGTTGCCGCTCCGATTCTCCAAGTCGATGACATCGACACCGGTGTGAAATATGTCATCTCCAAGAATGGCGAGCCGGGACCTGTAACCACCGAACTCTATAATCGTCTTCGCGGCATCCAACTTGGCGATTTGGAGGATACTCACAATTGGGTTACCGTGCTTGATTGATTAGTTAGACAATAAATGGATGGCGGTAATGCCTCGGCGTTATCGCCATTATTTTTAGTTTTATGGGAAATTTTCTCTCGGTCATCAATAAGTTTTATTCGCCGGGCAGCGACCTCTACAATCTGCTGCTCAACCACAGCCAGTGTGTGATGACGCTTGCAATAGACCTTGCGGCAAGCCGTTCTCTCGCAGTGGATTACGAGTTGCTGGCGAGTGGCGCTATGCTTCACGATATCGGCATTCTCCACACCCATGCGCCGTCGATTTTGTGCACCGGCTCGGAGAATTATATGCGCCATGGGGTGCTTGGCGCCGAGATGCTGCGCCCCCTCGGGCTTGAGGCGGAGGCTCGAATTTGCGAACGGCATATCGGTGCCGGACTCTCGGCTTGCGAAATTGCCGCTCAGAAACTTCCGCTGCCGCAGGTCGATTTCCTGCCGCTCACACTCGAGGAGAAACTTGTGTGCTATGCCGACAATTTCTTCTCTAAGTCCACACCGTCGTTCGTGCCACGCAAGTTTGCCGAGGTGAGGCGGAAGATGGCGAAATTTGGCGACGCCACGCTTGCTCGATTCGACGAGATGGCACAATTGTTTGGTTCACCCGACGATATCTAACCTCCTATGGATTGGCTCTTTGCAATATTTGCGTGGATTTTGGTGTTGGCGCTTGGCATCGGACTCATTGTATTTAGCATCCAAGTAATGATTATGTTCCGGAAGATTGCAAAAGGGGAGATTATGTTTATCAACCCGGCTTTTCCATGGCGTGGAGCCATTGAGGTGAAGCGCAAAAAGCGTGAACCCGAGGATGACAATGTTTCGCAGCCGAAGAAGCGCCCGGAATGGCTCAGGTTTCTTCTCGAAGAAACCCCGGCAACGCTTCTCGAGCGGTATCGCCGCAATCGCCGATGCGAAAAATGAGGAAAATTGTGAGATTTTTCGCTAAAAATCGCCAAAATCTTGACTTTTGATTCAAAATGTATTATCTTTGCACTCCACATTTGCTCTGCAATGTTTGAAAATCGGGGGTAACTGGATTTGACAGCATGTAGAGGCGGTGTGTAAGCATGCAGAGGGATGATGGCTTTCCTCTATAATCTCAGACATCGAATTTTTTAGATGGCGAAAATAACTACGCTCTCGCTGCCTAATCGAAGTATAGTAGATTAGCCTTTATTTCTGCAACAGTTGCGGAAACGAGACATCACCCGATTGCCCTTTCTCCGAGGCGTTTCGATATGGTGGTGCTGGAATTTCGGAGATAGGGGAGTTCTTGTCTCGCGAATCCCCCGAAGTTTTAGAGGCTAAGTTTGCGGTTGGTTGTTCCGAGCCTGCCACATTCCGAAAACCAAATCGGAAATAAGCATGTAGAAAGCACATTGGTTCCATGTTTGGACGAGGGTTCAATCCCCTCTACCTCCACCATAAGGCTCGCTCAGCGGGTCTTTTTTACGCACAAAAAAAAGCGCCGTTTTCAGGCGCTTTTTTGTAAAATATGTTGATTTAGAGCGGTTTCACGCCGATGCCGGGGAGGTCGGTGAGTGTTACCTTTCCATCTACAATCTTCATGCCGTCGAAGCAGTCGTTGGCGATGAGGAGGTTGCCGTCGAGGTCGGCAAAGTTCATGAGCGGAGCGAGTTGAGCGGCGGCGCTCACTGCACACGAAGTTTCGGTCATACATCCCACCATGAGTTTCATGTCGAGCGCGCGAGCGATGCTCACCATCTGATATGCCTCGTGAAGACCGGTGCTCTTCATCAACTTGATGTTGATGCCGTCGTAGGCGCCATAGGCACGCTTCACATCGGGGAGACGTTGCAAGAATTCGTCGGCGATGAGAGGGAGCGGAGAGCGTTCGCGAA
This sequence comes from Bacteroidales bacterium, assembly GCA_004557195.1. GTDB lineage: Bacteria > Bacteroidota > Bacteroidia > Bacteroidales > Muribaculaceae > W0P31-042. Next base: position 6,867 of record SFER01000063.1, read on the forward strand.
GCCATGCTGTCTCGTCGAGCATCTCTTTTGGCATCGGTTGCTCAACGAAAAGACAATTTTTGTCGGCGAGCCATTCACACATCTCGAGTGCTTTTTCTTTGGAACTCCAGCCTTGGTTGGCATCGACACAGAGCGGGCGGTCGGTCATGCTGCGAATGATTTCCACGAGTTCTTTGTCGTTGTCGAGACCCATTTTCACTTTGAGCACCTTGTAGGGTGCAGCCTCTTCTACTTTCTTGCGTACAACATCGGCTTTGTCGATTCCGATGGTGAATGAAGTGTTGGGGGCTTTTTCGGGAGAGAGACCCCAAATCTTATACCATGGCTGTCCGATAATCTTGCCGATGAGGTCGTGCATAGCGATATCGACCGATGCTTTGGCGGCGCGGTTGTTGGGAGCGGTGGAATCGACATATTGGAGAATCTCCTCGAGACGGAATGGGTCGGTGAATTGGGCAAGGTCGAGGTTGCTGAGGAACTTGCACACCGATTCAATTGATTCACCAAGGTAGGGTGGCATTGATGCTTCGCCGTAGCCTACAATGCCGTCCCACTCGATTTGCACGAGCACATCGGGCGTGGTAGTGCGGCTGTATTTTGCCAGGTTGAAAGAATGGCGCAACTTGAGTTCATAGGGTTTGAACGAAAGTTTGAGCGATTTGCTGCCGGTGAGTGCTCTTGTAGCCGAGTCCATTGCCGAAATAGAGATGGGGGAACTAACGGCTATCATGCCGAGCATCGTGTTTCTGATGAATTTTCTTCTATCCATTGTGTATGAGATTTATTTGAAATACCATTTGTGTTCTTTTGCTGCCACGATTCCGGGGGTGCCCACCATTCCGTCGATGCGGTTGATTGAGAGGAACGGGGTGGTGAGATAGGTGTCGTTGTCGGGGTCAACGCTGTTGCGTTTCACGCGACCCGATGAGTGGATGTAGTATCCGTCTTTCTCGTAGATGGCGGTGTGGGTAACGCGACCCGATTTAGTGCCGAAGTAGAGAAGGTCGCCGGGGCGAGCCTCTTTCCAGTCTTTCGGGGCTATTTTTTGCCCGTAGAGCACTTGTTGCGAGGCGTCGCGCTGGATGATGATGCCTATAGCAAAGTAGCAAGTCTTGGTGAGTCCCGAGCAGTCGAGCCCTTTGGGCGACATGCCGCCCCAAGTGTAGGTGGAGCCCATCATTCGGCGTGCCACGCCGAGCATTTTATCTGCGCTGAAAGGCTGTGCCGCCCATTCTTCGAGCGGTTGAACATCCTTGGAGTGAGCCCAGCCTTTGCGGCCATCGGGGGTGGCGAGTTGTATCCACCCTTTTTTCTCGCCGGTTTTCACGAGGATGTCGCCGAGGAGCAGGTCGCTTGCCACATTTTCGCTTTCCACCGGTGTCTCATACATGAAAGTGATGAGACCTGTAACGATATAGCGTTGTGCACTCTGCCAAGCGTTGAAATCGGCATTCGACATAAGGGTGAGGCTGCTCTCTATCACCCACGAGATGTAATTGTCGGGAGTCTGCACTCGATACCAACCGTCTTTCTTGTCGAGCACGCGCATCGGGGTGCCCATGAGGGATTGTGTAGCCATCTCGTATTCGTGACCGGGTTTCACGCGGTTGTGCACAAAGGGGAGGCGCGCAAGGGCCCATGGAGTGGCGCTCACCGCCTTGGATGGGAGCACTTCCACATTGTTGATAATCTCCTTCCCCTTGGCTGCAAATGCCGCTGTGAGAGCCTGCTTTGCGGCGGGGTTGTCAACTTGTCCGGCAATCACGCATTTCTCGCCATCGTTGTGGCTTGTGATGTCCCACACGGCAACGCGGCGGTCGGGGGCATATTGCTGTTTCACCGATTTGATTATTTCCTCGTATTGCGCCGATGCCAATAGCGGCATCAATGCCAATAGAATTAGTGCTAATTTTCTCATAATTAAAAATATTAGTTCAAAGTTAGTAGTTAATCGGAATCATGCTGTTCACTTCGAGATGGCTGTCCCATTGAGTCATTTCGAGGTTGCCCTTGCGCCATTCCACCTCTCCGGCTTGGCTGTCGATGGTCTCGCAGCGAATGTAGGTTTTCTTCGGGTCGAATGCCTGAGCGATGTCGCTGTTGGCAGCCATGCGGTACATGTCGGTGCCGGTTTGGTAGTATTGCCTCAAAACCGGGTTGGTGCTGCGCCCGAAGGATACATCGGTGGGAACCCATCCCACACCTTCAAAATAGGTCTCGCACCAGTCATGGTAGTTGTGTTCGTGGGGGTGAAGCATCCAGCCGCTTTCCCAGCGCGCCGGGATGCCGAGCGAGCGGCAGAGGGTGATGTAGAGGAGAGACACCTGTCCGCAGTCGCCATGTCGTTGCTCGAGCACATACTGCGGGATATTGGGGATTGTGCTGTAGTCGCGCGCTCCCGCCCATGGGAATGTGTCGCCAATCCAGTTGTAAATCATCTTGGCTTGGATTGCCGGATTGGTTTCAGTGCCTACAATCTTGCGTGCCATTGCTCGCATCTCGTCTGTGATGATGACATGGGGTGTCGAGGTGGAAGTGTAGGTCTTGTATTCGGCTGTGGTGGTGTCGTATGGCTTGAGGTTACTCAAAATTTCGTAGAAATCGAAGTATTGTGCTGCGACATCGTAACTATACTTGATGGTGAACACCGTGGGGCGTCCTTTCACAGCCTTCTGCTCGAGCATGGCTGTGTGTTGAGCCGAATTTTGCGAGATTATAGCGTTGCTAGAGGATGAAATGAGCCTGAAATTGCGCTGTCTCGGCGATGTGAGCGGCACCGGAATCCACGCTTTCAGCATCTCGCCTGCCGGAACTGCGTCGGCATCGACGGTGAGGGTGAATGTGATTGTGGCGCGGTTCCAGTTGTGGCAGTGGTTGGCATCTGCCGGCATCGCGAGGGCGGTGGTGCGATACTGCAGCAACGCTGTGCCGCTGCCATCCTTAGCCTCGGGGACAATCAAGTCGGGGTTGAGGAGAAACAAGTTGCGCACCGACTTGCGCATCCATTTTGTTTCGCCATCGATGGTCATTGTCTCGATGTATTTTTTCTCTATCCAAGAGTTGATTTCGTTGTCGGTAACACCGGGGATACGCTCGCGCACCATCTCCACCCCCTTGGCAGGAGTCAAGGAGAAGTCGTAGGAAATGCGGTTCATAATGATTTGGAACGAGTCGATAGTAACGAGGTTTTCCCGTGTTTTGGGTTGGGCATTCATTATAGCCTTTGCCTCCTTGAATTTACCCGATTCAATGGCTGTGGTAACTTCGCTGTGCCAATCGCCTGCCGATGCTTGCAGGCTACACAACGCTAAAGCGGGAACTAATAATGAGTGTTTCATTGCGTTATGGATGATTTAAAATTATGTATTTATGCAACAAAGTTAGTTAATTGAAAACACAAATGCAAGCATTACCGCGAAAAAAAGTGCGCGCGGCATCGGTGTGCCTCTCGCATGCGTGGGAGGCAGAGCCTTGGGAATAAAAAAAGGCTGCTTTCCGCAGCCTTCTCGGAGCCTCGTTGCTCCGTGTGAATTTTTAAGGATGATTTATTGTTAATAGGTTTTTTGGTAACCGGGAGGGGACATTCAACCCCTCCCGGCTTAGCGTGGATTCCCCACGGTGTTAAGTTTTATTTGCTCATAGTGATATCGCCTTGAGCACCTGTAAATCCATCAACAAAGTCGTCAACAGTTACATCAAGTTTAATAGGTACAAGAACAGGTTCTCCTTTTTCGGGGTCTGTACCGCCATTACCATCGGTTGTGAATACAAATGTATAAACATAGCGCTTGCCAGGTTCCCAATTTGTCTCTTTTGGCATT
>SFER01000064.1 GCA_004557195.1 Bacteroidales bacterium
GAAGAGGCAAAATTTACAAGTTCGCTCAGGATTGTGCCATCAGATTCAAATTTATTTGTTACCTTTGCAAGAAGGTTAAGTGCCGATTTATCGGCCATGGTCAAGTGGTTTGGTTTTTTCATAATTATTCGCTTTTTCTTTTTAAATTTACTAAAAATCCACCACTTGACCAAATTTTTATACCACTTATTTGGCTGATACTGAGAATTTTAACACAATTTTAATTGTATATATAATCAGTTAAACCCAACAAGGAGAAAGGCAAAACGAGCGAGAATCCCGCCAGAAACCTCGCTATAAAATAATGCTGTTTTTGATATGGAGAGCTATTTTTAAATGAAAGAGCCGTGTGAAAAAATGAAGAATTTTATGGCAATTTTGAGCAGTTTCAAAACTATTGACTATATTTGCACTGTGAAAACTTTTAACATTACACGAATATGAACACAATTAAACGTATTTTTCTTTTGTCGTTCATCGCAATCAGCGCATCGACAGCAGCGATGGCGCAGTTTGCCTGGGGGCCCAAAGTGGGTGTGGCATTGAACACAATCCATTTCAATAAGGAGATTATTAACGATGTTGTAAATTCCGAGAATCAAGCAGGATTCACAGGTGGTATTATGATGGAATTTACCGCTCCGGTTATCAACCTTGGCTTCGATGCCTCGCTCATGTATGTTCACCGTCCTTCGGTGAAGAGCGGCAATGGCGAGACTGCATCGCGCGACTACATCGAACTTCCAATCAACCTCAAGTATAAAATCGGTCTTCCGGTAGTGGGACACATCATCACTCCCTACGTGTTTACCGGTCCGAGTTTTGCAGTGCTTGTAGGGAAGAAAGAGATTACCGAAGCATTTGAAAACAAAAGTTTCGATATGGCATGGAACGTGGGTGTAGGCCTCCAGTTCTTCAGCAAGCTCCAGATTGGCGCAAGTTATGCCTTCGGACTCTCCAACGCTATCACTTCCAAAGTGGGAATCACCAGCGATGGCTCGGTAGATGGAAAGAACCGCTATTGGACAGTAACTGCCGCTTGGCTTTTCTAAAAGACTTATAACAATACAATTTAAATCGGCATTTCGGTCATTCTTGGGTTAAAGAATGTGTGAAATGCCGATTTTGTTTGCGAGAGAAGAATAATTGAATTATTTTTGCACGAAAATTAGATAAATCATCAGCAATGAAGAAATTTTCGATGGCAATTATTGCCGCAATTATAGTGTTTGCCTCATTTGGTGCATCGGCGCAAGCGCGTTGGGGGGCTGTAGCAGGAGTGAATATCTCCAATCTCAGTTGGAATCAAGACCTACTTTCCACCGACCCGTCGGTAGGCTTTCAGGTGGGTGTAACCGGCGAACTTATGTTCCCCGGTATCGGTTTTGGTGTCGATGCCTCGCTCCTCTATTCGCAGCAGGGTGCCACACTCCACATGGGCGACTTTCCGGTGTGGGCTAACGACGGAATTGGAAACGTGAGAAGTTATCATCACTACCTCGACATTCCCATTCACCTCCGTTTCAAATACACCAATCTCAACGGAATCGAGAGCACAATCGCTCCATTTGTCTATGCCGGTCCCACTTTTGCCATCAAATTGTCTCATAGCCACACCGATGCCCTTGAATATCCCGCCATGGCATTCGGGCTCGAAGGCGGTATCGGTGCCGAACTCTTCCGCCGCTATCAGATTTCGGTGTCCTACACCTGGGGCATGTCATATTCGGTGCAGACTGTCAAACTCGATGGGTATTCTGCCCACAACCGCAACCTCGCAGTGAAGTTTGCTTGGATGTTCTAACCATCCGTAAGCATTATGATATTAGCGATGTCGCATTGAAGTGTGCGGCATCGCATTGTTTTTTAAGAATGTGTAGAAAATAGGTGCAGTATTTTGTGGAATCGACTAAACCTATTATCTTTGCCTATAATATAGTTGATATATGTATAAACTCATAAGAACAATTCCCACAGGGGTGGCGACGATAGTTGTCGTGGCTCTCATTTTGTATTGCACTCTCGATAGCGACCCGCTCAACGGACATCACATTAATATTCCCGGTTTTGACAAATTGGTGCATGGCATCATGTTTTTTGCCATGGTGTGTGCCACATCGTTCGATTTTGCCAAGAAATTATACCCTCGTGCCGTGAACATTATGCTGCTTGCAGTGTTAGTGATAGTGGCATCGTTGTTTGGCGGATTTATCGAGTGGCTACAAGATGCCATGGGGATGGGACGCAGCAAGGATATATATGATTTTATTGCCGACTCCGCCGGAGCCGTGGTGGGAGCGGTGGCTTGGTATTTTGCCTTCGCGCCACTCACTCGCCGTGCACTCGATAATAAATAGCTGTTTTGGAAGAGAAAAAACGACATAGTAGAGCACTCGCAATCATTGCCATCATCGTGGCAGTGGTGTTATTGTTGCCGTTTACCATCTACATCCCCTTTGTTCAGTCGTGGGCTTGCCGGCTCATAGAGAAAGAGGCATCGGCAGCCACCGGATGGGATGTGATGGTAGGGGGCATTTCGCTCGATTTCCCGCTCGATTTGGCGGTGAACGATGTCGTTGCTCTTGACAATGCCGACACCATTATCGCAGTGGGTGAGGCTGGGGTGGAAGTGAGTGTATTGCCCCTTCTCGGCAAGCGTGTCGAGGCTTCGAGACTGCGGCTCGCCGATGTGTGCTATCGCATTACCACCTCCGACACATCCTTGTGTCTTAACGCTCGCGTGGAGCGTTGTGTAATCGACAACGGTGTCTTCGATTTCGACAAAAATCGCATCCTGGCTTCCAATTCAGTGATAGAAGGTGGCGACATAGTTCTCGACTATGACTCATCTCGCGCTGTGAGCACTCCTCCCGACACTTCTGCCACTCAGTCGCTCGCAATATCGCTGTTTAACACATCGTTGCGCGACATCCGATATCGCATGAGGCTCGTAGGAACTATCGATTCCCTCGATACTAAAATAGGGGAGGCAAGCCTCGACACCGCGGCTGTGGATTTGGCGGCTTGCACCGTCGATTGTGGCACTTTGCGCCTCGATAGCGTGGATGTGGCTTACTTCTTCCCCTCGGAACCGTCGGCACAAACAACCGAGAGCCCTACCGACACCCTGCCGTCAGCACCATGGACTATAACCGGACGCCGACTTGAACTACATGGAGGCAAGGCGTTGTATGCCATGACCGACCATTCTCCGCTCCCCGGGATAGATTTTGAATACATTTCGCTCGACAATATCGACATCGCCGTGAACGATTTCTACAATCGCGGCACCGCGCTTCGTGTCCCGATTGAGAAAATCGCTGCGGTGGAGCGCTCCGGCTTCGCCATCGACTCCATTTCGGGGCTGTTCGTTATGGATTCCGTTGCAATGACAGCAAAAGACTTCGCATTGCACACTCCGCTGTCGCAAGCCACGCTCGACGCTTCGGCATCGCTTGCCGCGCTTGCTCTCGACCCCTCCGGCTCGCTCAATCTCGCTCTTGATGCCTCGCTCAACCTCAACGAGGTGGCGAAATTGTTCCCAATGCTTGCGATATACACCCGCAATATCCCGGCGGTGGAAAATTCCGATGTTTCATTCAATGCATCGGGAACCGTTGGCGATATTAAGATAAAGCGCGCCACGATAGAGATGCCTCGCTATGCTTCGCTATCTGCCGATGGGAGGCTACGCAATATCACTGCCGCCAACCGCTCGGGAAATATCTCACTCAAGGGCAATCTCGCCAATATCAATTTTGTGAAACCTACTTTCCTCGATGTGAAAATGCGCCGCGAGGTGGAGTTCCCGCCAATGAAGGTGAACGGCGAATTGGCTTTTGCCGGCGAAAACATGAGTGGCGACCTTGCCATCGTGAACGGCTCGGGAAATATGTCGCTGGAAGCCGATTTGAAGTCGCGCAGCGAGGGCTATGCGCTCAATCTCGACCTCGACCGCTTCCCGGTAAACTCCTTGCTGCCATATCTCGGGGTAGGTGAGGTGTCGGCAACGCTCGCTCTATCGGGCAACGGATTCAATCCCCTCCTTGTTTCGAGCAACGCAAGCGCGGCAATCGACATCCCATCAATCATATATTCCGGAAAGCAGTTCAATGACATATCGGCGCGAGCTGATATTGCCGACGGACTGCTCCGTGCTTCGCTCACATCGCCAAACCCCGATGTCGATTTCGCCCTCGATGCCACAGCGACCATCACCGACGACCGCTACGAGTACCGCCTCAATGCCGATGTGCGCAACCTCGACTTTATGGCGCTCAACCTCTCGGAATCGACACTTGGAACGAAGATGAATGTGAAATCATCGGGAGTGGTGGATTTGCGTAATGCAACCTACGACCTCGATGCCCAAATCAACAACCTAAATGTGGATATTTTCGACTATAACATAGCCACCGACCGCATCTCCGCCAATCTCCTTTCCGATGCCGACACCACGAAGATGCGCATTGTAAATCGCGACTTCGTAACCGACATTAGCGCCAATTGCCTTCTCGACACCCTGTTGCTCCGCCTGTCGCTCACCGGCGATGAGTTGGCGCAGCAATTCGACCGCAAGTTCTTCACATTCTCGCGCCTCGACTCTGTGTTGCCGCAATTCTCGATTAAATCGACACTCGGTCGAGATAACATCGTGCACCAGTATTGCGATTACAACGATATAGAGTTTAATTCCGTGTCGCTAACGGCTCAAAACGACTCGGTGTTTAGTTTGTCCGGAAACATCAATCGCCTCGAGCTGTCGTCGCTACGCCTCGACACCATCAACCTGTCGATTCGAGAGAAAAAAGAGGCTCTAATCTACGATATGCACATTGGCAATCGTCCCGGCAATCTCGACCAGATGGCAAAAACCAACATTTACGGCTTCATTAGCGACAACTATTTCAATGTGCTGCTCGACCAGCGCAACCGCGCCGGTCGCACAGGTTTCTACATCGGCTTGAACGGTCGCCTCACCGACTCCCTGTTTGTGGCGAGCCTATTCCCCGAGTATCCGATTATCGGCTTCGACGAGTGGGAACTCAACGGCAATAACTACGTGGAATACGACTATAAAAACGGACTCCTTGCCGCCGATGTGTGGCTCAGTCACGAAAACAGTGTGCTCTCGGTAGCCTCGGGCGAGAATTATGACGTAAACGGCCAGGAAGACATCGAGGTGATTGCGCGAAACATCGACCTTGCCCAATGGATTCAATTCTCGCCGTTTGCTCCCGATGTGAGTGGCGATGTAAATGCCGACATCCACCTCTCTTACGACAAGAAAAATTATTGGGGCGACTGCGCACTGAATATTGCAAACTTGCGCTACAATGGCAGCGACATAGGTGATGTGGGCTTCTCCACAACCCTCGAAGTGAACCCGGTTACCAATCTCACCGATGCGCTGGCATCGCTCTCGCTCAACGGCGAGGAGGCAGTGTCGGCATCGGGTGTGGTCAACGACTCCACAATCAGCAACCCGTTGAAATTCAACCTTCAAGTGAAGCGGCTCCCACTCAAAGTGATAGAGGCATTTGTGCCGAAAGATATGGTGAAAGCCAATGGATTCTTGGCGGGGAATCTCTCGATGAACGGCACTCCGTCCAAGCCGATTTTCAACGGCTCCCTCTCTTGCGACTCAGCATTTATCACCCTGCCCGCCTATGGCTGCCGCCTCAACTTCTCCAAAGACTCGGTGCGCATCGATTCCAGCGTGGTAATATTCGATAAATTCGACCTACTTGGAACCAACGGCAACCTCATTACCATTGATGGCTTTGTTGACATCAACGACATGGAGAATCCCTATTCCGACATCTCGATACGCGGTCGCAACGTCGAAATTATCAACAGCAAGAAGCACGCCGGAGCCGAGGTGTTCGGCAAAGGGTATATCGACCTTGACGCCACTGCTGTCGGACGCATGAATCGCCTCGTTGTAAATGCTGATATCGGTTTGCTCGAATCGACCAATGTAACCTACATTATGACGAGTGCCGTAGGTGCTACGTCGCATAACACCGGCGACGACCTCATCGAGTTTGTAATGTTCAACGACACAATCTCAGGGAAGAAAACCACCGAGGAGACCGGCGCATTCTCGATGAATCTGCACGCCAACCTCAATATCGAGCCGGGCGCAATGTTCACCGTGTATATCTCCACCAACGGGAACGACCGAGCCATGATTCGCGGAAACGGCGCCCTCTCGTATTTCATGAATAGCCAAGGCGACATGCAACTCACCGGCAGATACAATATCGATGAAGGCTATGTGCGCTATTCTCCGCCGCTCATCGGCACAAAGAATTTCGACATAGATCGTGGCAGTTATATCAACTGGGGTGGCGACATGCTCAATCCGCAATTACACATCACTGCGCAAACCAAGCAGACAAACACCGTGATTGCGGAAGGGGAGAACTCCCAGCGTGTGAAATTTATCATCACTGCCGAAATCAACAACACGTTGAACAATCTCGATCTCAAGTTCGACCTCACCGCCGAGAACAACCTCTCGATTCAGTCCGAACTCCTCTCCATGTCGCAGGAACAACGCTCCAATCAAGCCATAAACCTGCTCCTATACAACAACTACACCGGCTCGATTACCTCCTCGGTGTCGAGTCCCAATAGCAATATGCTCTATTCTTTCCTCTCGTCGCAGCTCAACAACTGGGCTTCCAAGGTGGTGAAAGGGGTGGATATTTCGCTCGGTATCAAGGAATACAACAGCAGCACCACGCGTAGCATGAACTACTCTTATCAGATATCGAAATCGCTGTTTGACAACCGCTTTAAAATGTCGGTGGGTGGCAACTATGACACCGCCTACGGAAGCGACAACTCCATTGCCCAAAACTTGCTCAACGACATATCGTTTGAGTATCTCATAACACCGTCGGGAACAATGTCGGTGCAAATCTACAGCCATCTCACGCATGACGATATCTACAAGGACAATGTAACCGAAACCGGTGCCGCCTTTGTGATTCGTCGCAAACTCAACACTTTGCGCAATCTGTTCAATTTCAAGCGTAGCGAAACCGATGTCGTGAAGTCGGATTCCGACACCATTAAAGCCCCATCGATAAAATGAAATTACCGAAATATGCCATATTACCAATCATCATCGCGCTATTGACTGCGTGCTCGACAACTCGGAAGATTGCCGACGGGGAAGTGTTATACACCGGTGTTGAAGACTTGGAAATTATCACCGCCGACAGCCTCCCCATCGATGATGTTATAGAATCGCAACTCACCGAGGATATCGATGTCGCTCCCAATGCTTCGCTCATCTCGCCATATCTCACCCATCCATTCCCGGTGGGATTGTGGGTTTATAACTGGGATATCACTCCCGAAACCGGCAAATTTAAGAAGTGGCTTTACAGGAAACTGTCGCGCGAGCCGGTGCTCATATCTTCGGTGCGTCCCGAGTTGCGCGTGAATATGTTGCGCCAGACCCTCAAGCACCATGGCTATTTCGCCTCGTCGGCATCCTATTCGCTTCTGTATAGTAAAAAAGACCCTAAAAAGGCGAAAATCAATTATGTTGTCCACACAGGCAACCCCTATTTGGTGAGCGATGTGGAATACAATCTCCCCGACAGCATCTCGGTATCGCACGTTATTGACTCTATCTATCACAGCAACAGGTATATAGAGCCCGGCACTCGTTATAGCGTGGATTCGCTAATCAATGCGCGGAATGATGTATCCGAGCATCTCAGGCGTCTCGGCTACTATTATTTCCGCCCCGAATATATCGAATACAAGGCGGACAGCACCATTGCCCCCGAGCGTATCGCGTTGAGGGTGCAGTATGCCAAGGCTATCCCCGAGGCTGCACTCGTGAAATACCGCACCCGCAACATCACAACCTATGTTAAACGGTATCAAGGCGGAGGTACCCCCGACACTTTAAATACCTCGCGCGGCGATGTGATTGTAATGCGTCCGTCGCGTCTGCGCGAATCGCTCATCCCCTCGTGTCTCACGTTCCGCAAAGGAAAGGTGCTTTCCACCCGTGATATCTCCCGCTCTCAGAGTTATCTGTCGAGGCTCGGTGTGTTCAAGAATATCAGCATCGACGTAACGCCAATAGACTCGTTAAAGCCGGGGCAAGACTCTCTCGATGTGGCTATCAGTTGCATTTTCGATGCCCCTCTTGAGGCGACACTCAAGTTTAGCGGTTCCTATAAGTCAAATAGTTATCTCGGACCGGGAATAACCGCCGGTTTGGTGCATAACAACGTGTTTGGTGGCGGTGAACAGTTTTCTGTTGACCTCAATGCCTCCTATGAATGGCAAATCGGTAAGGCGGCAGAGCACACCGCATCCAACAACTATTACGATTTCGGCGTGAAAGCCACTCTCGCGTTTCCTCGCCTCCTCGCACCGAGTTTCATAACCCGCACTCGCCGCGACATTAACTGGACGCGTATCACTCTTGGTGCCGACATCTATAATAATCCGTCAACATTCCAGTATCTGCAGGTCAATGCCGGATTGTCTTACGAATGGCACACCAATCGCTATTCGTTGCACCAACTCGACCTCCCGAAACTCACATTCTCAAAGCGCATCGGCGACGATGAATTTACCGGCAGCGATTTGGTTGACTTGGAACTCGTTCAGCCAACTGTGTTTATACCCAAAATCACTTATAAATACACATTTGAACGCACTTTCGGTGCCTCTCGACGCCATAATATCGTGGCATGGCTATCTTTCACCGAGGCTGGAAATATCCTTTCCGGCATCTGGAGCCTCGCAGGTAGCGGTGGCGGTGGTGCCGACAGCAAAGAGCTTTTCGGGGTGCCTTTCTCGCAGTTTGTGAAAGTGCAGGGGCAGGCAACCTATTCCTATATGTTCGACAACACCTCGCGTCTTGTCGGTAGGGTGTTTGTAGGAGCCGGTTTCCCCTACGGCAATTCCTTGATGATTCCTTACGGAGAAGATTTCTATTGTGGCGGTCCGAGCTCGATTCGTGCCTTCCCTATACGTTCAATCGGTCCCGGTCGATTCACCGGATACGATAACTGGCTTTCACAGTATCTCCGTTCCGGCTCTTTCAAATTTGAGATGAATCTCGAATACCGATTCCCGATTCTTGGCATATTCAAAGGCGCGGTTTTTGTCGATGCCGGCAATGTGTGGATGCTGAAAGATCCTTATGGATTCTATGGCGGGCAGGCTGGACTCAAGGCATCGGAATTTCTAACCGACCTTGCGCTTGGAACCGGCGTCGGAATCCGCATCGACCTCGATATGATTGTGGCTCGTGCCGACCTCGGTGTGGGTATTCACACCCCTTACGACACCGGCAAGAGCAGTTATTACAATATGCCATCTTTCAAGAAAAGCCTTGCACTCAATTTCGCCATTGGCTATCCATTCTAAATTTCTTGCACAATTATTTTGTTTCCGTCTGCTAAAGTTGTATATTTGCAGTAAATTAGCAGAAATAGTGAGTTATGGAAGCAAGGAAGTTGAAAAGATGCCCGATTGGGATACAAACATTCTCCGATATCATCGAGGAGAATTACATGTATGTTGATAAGACCGACATGGTTTATGAATTAGCCCATGGCGATAGTAGATATGTGTTTCTGAGCCGCCCTCGTCGGTTCGGAAAGTCGCTTCTTGCATCCACGCTCCATAGCTATTTCTCCGGTCGCAAGGAGTTGTTCAAAGGGCTTGCTATCGAAAAGATGGAGACCGAATGGACACAATACCCGGTGCTCCACTTCGATATGAGCGGTGGCAAGCACATGAATGTTAATAATCTTGAAGAATATTTAGGTTCTCTTTTATCGCCTTATGAAAAGTTGTATGGTATAACTCCGGAATCCAAACAATGTAACATTCGCCTTAAGAACCTAATTCCTGCAGCCTACGAGCAGACCGGGCAGAAGATTGTCATCATTATTGACGAATATGACGCACCATTGCTTGATGTCGTGCATGAGGAAGAGAATTTGCCGAAATTGCGCGATGTGATGCGCAACTTCTACTCTCCGCTCAAGGCTTGCGACCCATATATCCGCTTTGCGTTCCTCACCGGTATCACAAAGTTCTCACAACTAAGTATTTTTAGCGAATTGAACAATATTGCAAATGTGAGTATGGATGAAGAATATGCTGCCATTTGCGGTATCACAAAAGAGGAATTGGTTGAGCAATTTGCCGGTCATATTGATGCTTTGGCAGAGAAAATGGGCAAAACACACGATGAAATGGTTGAAGAATTGGCATATCGCTACGATGGCTACCACTTCACATGGCCATCACCCGATATTTTCAACCCATTCAGCTTGCTAAATGCGCTTGGTCGTCAAAAATTAGACAATTTCTGGTTTGGGAGCG
>SFER01000065.1 GCA_004557195.1 Bacteroidales bacterium
TTTGTAATTATGCCCGCCCTCCGGCAGGCGACCTAAAACAATCTATAAATCACACCTTTATAGGTGATTTTTCCTAATAATTTCTGCTCTAATTCATCGCAAAGGTAGGCATTCTTTTTGAATCCGCCAAATTTTAGTCCCAAAATCATTCCACACCCCATCCCAAACTCTGCGGCAAAATCGCCTCGATTAGAGCTCTTGCCGCCCTTTTACCTGAGATGATTCAGTCATGGCAATAAGTGGGAAAACGACACGTTATTATTATATAAGCATCAAAAATTGCTATCTTTGCAACATGAATACTCAAATGAATTCTTGCGATGAACAATTCATGAGGCGCGCGCTGCAACTTGCTGCTCGCGGCTCGCAAACGGCATCACCCAACCCCATGGTGGGTGCTGTGGTGGTGTGCAACGGAAAAATCATCGGAGAGGGGTGGCATCGTCGTTGCGGCGAGGGTCATGCCGAAGTGAATGCCGTGGCTTCGGTACGCGACAAGTCGCTTCTCCCCCACTCCACTATATATGTTACTCTCGAACCTTGCTCCCACTTTGGAAAGACTCCCCCTTGTTGCGACCTTATCATTGCCAACCACATTCCTCGGGTGGTGGTGGGGTGTGTTGACCCTTTTGCTCAAGTGCACGGACGCGGCATTTCGCGGCTGCGCGAGGCGGGCATTGACGTGAGCGTGGGGGTGCTTGAAGAGGAGTGCAAGGCTATAAACAAAAAGTTTTTCACCGCCAACACACTTAATCGCCCGTTTGTGCTGCTGAAATGGGCGCAGTCGCGCGACCGCTTCATCGCTCGGGAATCCGCTCCGGTGGCTTTTTCCACTCCCGAAACCTCGATGCTGGTGCACGCGATTCGCGCGCGGTATGACGCGATTCTCATCGGTGCAAACACTGCGATTACCGACAATCCTTCGCTCACAGTGCGCTCCTGGAGCGGTAAATCGCCTGTGAGGGTGCTCATCGACCTCAACAATCGTGTCCCCGACTCGGCACGTATTTTCACCGATGGAGGAAAGACAATCGTGTTCTCTTCCCGAGGCAGGAATCTCCCCGAAAATGTCAAAGTTATCGACACTCCGGGACACGACGACTTTCTCCCCGAATTACTCGCCAGGCTCAAGGAGGAGGGCATCATCTCTCTGATTGTCGAAGGGGGCGCATACACCTTGCAACGGTTTATCGACGCCGGGCTCTGGGACGAGGCGAGAGTCGAGACATCTCCGGTGTGTCTCGGCGATGGAATCTTGGCTCCTTCGCTCCGCGACAGTGCGCTAATAAATGTAGAATTTCTTTCAAAAAATCTAATTGAGCGTTTCGAGCGAGTTAAAAACTTATAAAACGTGGTATATTATCCCTAATTGTCTTTTTTGTTATTGCCTTTTTCGAGCTAAATAGTAATTTTACGGCGATTTTTACTATTGATTATTCACTGATTGCGAAAAAACGTTGGTTTTTTTGTCAAATTTGTACTATATTTGCAGTTTCAAAATGTTTATATCAAGAATGAGCAAACTTAAGTTATCTTTTTATATCCTACTCGGCATCTTGGTGCTTGCCATTGCGCCATCATGCAATTCTACATCCGAATCCGAGCCTATCGTTCCTTCGAGCAATGTCGCTGTTACGGCTTTCTCAATCAATGCAAACGATAAGTTGCTCAACAATATCGATTCGGTGCATTTCACTATCGACCTTAACGCGCGTCGCATATATAATGCCGATTCACTCCCGAAGGGTACCGATGTGAGCAAACTCGTGCTTAACATCTCGTTCCCCACTGTGTCTTCCGCCAAACTCCATGTGTTTGGAGGCAAAATCATGACCGACACAATTATCGACTACGCAACAAGCCCCACCGATAGTATCGACTGCACCGGCAACGTGGTGCTCACTGTGGTTTCGGAAGACGCTCTCTACTCTGCCGACTACGATGTAAAGGTGAATGTTCACAATCTCGAGAGCGACTCGCTCTACTGGAATCGCACTTATCGCCGCGACCTCCCGAGCCGTTCCACTCCCCTCGCCCAAAAAGCTGTAATATACAAGGGGCGCGCTATGTGCTTCATCCTCGACACTCAAGGCTATATGATTGCCGACATCGACAATCCCGAAGCCGGAATGTGGAACAAAACCGACCTCAACCTCGGCTTCACACCTATAGTCAATTCTTTCACAGCCACTTCCGATGCACTGTATATCCTCGCCGACGACAACACTCTCTACACTTCGGCTGATGGTGCCGCTTGGAGTGCGTGCGATGCCAAATTCACATGGCTCTACGGCGGTTACGAGGATTATGTCATCGGTGTTGAGCACACCGGAGGCGAACATATCGTGAAATCCTATCCTGCCGAGGGGCATTTTGCTCCGTTTGCCGCAGTTGACGGATTCCCCGTAAATTACACATCGCAACTCGTTGAAATCACATCGAAATGGAACTCTTCCACTCAGGCTCTTCTGCTCGGCGGTTGCGACCGCAACGGCACTCCAATCGGCGCTGTGTGGGGATTTGACGGCAAAGACTGGGGAAAAGTGAGCACTTCGGGCATTCCGCCTGTGATGTCGCCCACCATGTTTGCCTATTTCAACCACGAGGTGAGCAGCACCAATTGGGATGTAACCAAATATCCTGTTCTGCTTGCCTTTGGAGGAATTGTCGAAGGCGAGCCGACAAACACAACTTATATCTCCTACGACAACGGTGTTCACTGGAAAACAGCCGACGACCTGCTCCAACTTCCGGAATATATTCCCGCAGCATCGCAGATGCAAGCACTTGTGTTTGAATCCACTCTCACCGCCTCCCGCTCAAGCGACGGCTGGACCGCATTCCCGTCGCGCCACCTCCCGGGATGGTGGACAATAGAAGCGCTTGACAGCCGCGCCACTTCTTGGCAATGCCCCTACATCTACCTCTTCGGCGGTGTGGCTCAAAACGGCTACTTGCTCAACAATATTTGGCGCGGTGTTATCAACCGTCTCACATTCACCCCAATAGAATAACATGCTCCGATTTGCAGCCTCCATATTAGCATTGCTCATCTCCCTCGGCATCACCGCAGGGGCGCAAGAATACCGCAGCGAGATTGGTGCGGCACTTGGCGTGAGCGGCTATCTTGGCGACTGCAACAAAAGCAATTTCCTCAAGCACCCCGGTGTTGCCGGCGGTGCCGTGTTCCGATATGTTTTCAACTACCGCATGGCGGTGAAAGCCAACCTCTCTATGGCTACCCTCAGCGGCAACAGCGCCGATTTCGACGATGTGCTCCCCGGTGGTGAAACCTACAAATTCAACTCGCAACTCTACGACATCGGGGCGCGTTTTGAATTTAACTTCTTCAACTATGGCATAGGCTACACCTACAAACGCCTCCATCGCCTCACCCCCTATCTCTCACTCGGTATCGGTGCCGCGCTCTCCACTTGCGACGGAAACACCGCTTTCGCCCTCTCGATTCCGATGGGTGCCGGCGTGAAATACAAACTCTCGGAACGCTGGAACCTGGGATTTGAATTTACTATGAGTAAGCTTCTGGGAGACAAAGCGGATGGCTTCTCTGCCGACTCTCTCACGGGAATCAAAAGTTCGTTTATTAAAAACACCGATTGGTGCGCCACCATGCTCTTCTCGGTAACATATATGTTTAACAAAAAATGTGTCCAATGCCACTATGTGGACTGAACGCAACACTATATAAAATAGCGCATTATGTCGTCGTTAATCGATAAAATAGACAAAAACCGGCTCCCTGTCCATGTGGCAGTGATTATGGACGGTAATGGACGATGGGCTAAGCAACGCGGGCTCGACCGCAGCGAAGGTCATGTCGAGGGTGTGAACACGGTGCGCCGTATCACCGAAATCGCTTCCGAAGTGGGGGTGAAATACCTCACTCTCTACACTTTCTCCACCGAGAACTGGAACCGACCCAAAGATGAAGTTGATGCTCTCATGAACCTCATCGTGGTGGCTATCGAACGCGAAACCCCCGACCTCATCAAGAACAATGTGAGACTCTCGATGATTGGCGACTCCTCGAGAATGCCCGAATTTGCCGTTAACCGCCTAAACGCCTGCATCAAGGACACTTCTCACTGCAACGGGCTCAATCTGGTGCTCGCTCTCAGCTATTCTTCAAGACAGGAGTTGGTTTCTGCCGTGAAGTCTATCGCAGAGCAAGCCAAAAACGGCACATTATCTATCGACGACATCAACGAGGAGGCTATCTCCAAGTCGCTTTACACTTCCAATATGCCCGACCCCGACTTGCTTATCCGCACTGCCGGCGACCTCCGAATCAGCAACTATCTCCTTTGGCAAATCGCATATGCCGAACTCTATTTCACCGACAAGTTCTGGCCCGATTTCTCGAAAGACGATTTTTGCCAAGCGATTATCGACTTCCAAAGCCGCGAACGCCGTTTCGGGAAAACAAGTGAACAAATCTCTAAATAACGAAACTAACTACCTTATATATACGATGTATAATAAACTGCTACTGATATTTGCCGCGCTCCTCGCCTGCTGCCCGTTTATGGCAGCCGACGTGGCTAACGACACAATCTACAATCCCAATATCATCTATTCCGGTATGCCCAAGACCTATGAAATCGCAGGCATTAAAGTTACCGGCGCAGACAACTACGAAGACTATATTATTATCGGATATTCCGGTCTGTCGGTGGGCGAAAAAGTCGAAATCCCCGGCAGCGACATCACTAATGCCGCCAAACGATTCTGGCGCCAAGGGCTTTTCTCCAAGGTGCAAATCAAGGTGGAGAAAATTTGCGGCGAAAAAGCGTGGCTCGAAATCAGCTTGCGCCAACAACCTCGCATCAGCGAAATCAGCTACAATGGCGTGAAAAAAGGGGAAAAAGAGGACATCGAGTTGCGTCTCGGCCTCATGAAGGGAAACCAATTCACCCAAAACATCGCCAATCGCGCCGAGCAGATTATCAAGAAATATTACGACAACAAGGGTTTCACCAATGCCGAAGTGCATGTTACTCAGAAACCCGACCTCTCACACGAGAACGAGGTGATTGTCGAAATATCGGTAGATAAGCACAACAAGGTGAAGGTGCACAAAATCTACATCACCGGCAACAAGGCTATGAGCGATGGTGCCATCAAGCGCACTATGAAGAAAACCAACGAGAACAACAGCCTCATCAAACTCTTCTCGCAGAAGAAATTCGTCCCCGAGGACTACAAAGCCGACCTCCAACTCATCATCGACAAATACAACGAGAAAGGCTACCGCGATGCCAAAATCGTAGCTGACTCGGTGGTTAATTACAGCGAAAACCGCGTCGATGTTTACCTCGATATCGAAGAGGGGCAAAAATACTACATTTCGGATATCACCTGGGTGGGAAACACCATCTTCCCCACCGACATTCTCAATAATGTCCTTGGCATCAAGAAAGGCGATGTCTATAACCAGAAGATTCTCAACAAGCGCACAAACGAAGACGATGACGCTGTGGCTAACCTCTACATGAACCGCGGCTATCTCTTCTATCAACTTGTGCCCATCGAGCACAACATCCACGGCGACTCGCTTGCCCTCGAAATGAGAATGGTCGAGGGTCCACAAGCTCGAATCAACAAGGTGGTTATCAATGGTAACGACCGATTGTACGAACGAGTGGTGCGCCGCGAACTCCGTGTGAAGCCGGGCGAACTCTTCTCGAAATCGGACCTTATGCGTTCCGCTCGTGAAATCGCCCAGACCGGACACTTCGACCCCGAAAAGATGGATATCCGCCCCGAGCCCAACCAGGAAAACGGTACCGTTGATATTATCCTCAATCTCGAATCGAAAGCCAACGACCAATTGGAGCTTTCGCTCGGTTGGGGTCAAACCGGTATCATCGGTAAAGTGGGTGTGAAATTCACCAACTTCTCCATCCAAAACATGCTCAATCCTTCGCGATTCAAAGGCATTATCCCGCAGGGCGAGGGTCAAACTCTCTCGCTGAGCGTTCAAACCAACGCCCGCTACTACCAGCAATACAGCATCTCGTTCCTCGACCCGTGGTTTGGCGGAAAACGTCCTAATTCGCTCAGTGTGTCGGCTTACTACTCTCGACAAACCGGTGTTAACTCCTCTTATTACAACAGCAACTGGGCTAACGCCTACGGTTATGGTATCAACTACGGCTACAACAGTAACTACTACCAAAACAGTTACGAAAACGCCTACGACCCCAACAAGTTCCTCCAGATGGCGGGTATCACCGTCGGCTTCGGTAAGCGTCTCAGCTGGCCCGATGACTATTTCACCTTCACTGCCGAACTCAGCTACCAGTGGTATTACCTCAAAAACTGGGAATACCTCTATTATATGAACAATGGTGTGTCCAACTCTATCGTCCTCGGTCTCACCCTCGCGCGTAGCAGTATCGACAACCCACTCTACACTCGCCGAGGCAGTCAGTTCTCTTTGAGCTTGCAAATGACTCCTCCGGCTTCGCTCTTCGGCAAGAAGGATTGGAAAGCCCTCTCGGAAGAAAACACCGTGGAGTCGAAAAAGCAACTCTACAAGTGGATAGAATACTGGAAACTCCACTTCAAATCACGCACCTACACTCCACTCGCCAACCCCGATGGCACCTACACTCTCGTGCTCATGACCCGTGCCGATATCGGTCTCCTTGGCAGCTACAACAAATATCTCAAATCGCCGTTTGAAACATTCTATGTGGGTGGTGATGGCATGAGCGGAAGTTACACATACGCAACCGAAACAATCGCTCTCCGCGGTTACGACAATGGTGTGTTCACCCCTTGGGGTCGTGAAGGTTATGCCTACGCACGATATGTCATGGAGCTCCACTTCCCATTCATGCTCCAGACCTCAACCACCATCTACGGTCTCGCCTTCCTCGAAGCGGGTAACTCCTGGACCAAGGTTAGCGACTTCGCTCCGTTCGACATCAAGCGCTCCGCCGGTGTGGGTGTCCGCATCTTCCTCCCGATGGTCGGCATGATGGGTATCGACTGGGCTTACGGTTTCGACAAGGTGTATGGCACCAAGGGCGGAAGCCACTTCCACTTCATCCTCGGTCAAGAATTCTAACAACTATATTCGTGAGAAGGACACCCGATGTGTGTCCTTCTTTAATTTTACACAATTCCGCTATGGCACAACCCGATTTGAAACGCATCTACACCTTCGACAGGGTGGTTCGCATCATTTTCTCCACATTGGTTATTGTGGGCATTGTGTGGCTGCTCAACTATCTGCGAGGCGTGCTCCTCCCGTTTTTGGTGGCATGTCTCATCGCATATATCACCCACCCTTTTGTGAAGTGGAATAGCAAGTTCTTGCACATCAAGAGCAACACGCTCGCCGTGCTTGTATCGCTTTTCGAGTTGCTAATTGTGCTGGGTGGAATATTGGCATTCCTCATCCCTTACATTGTTAGCGAGGTGAGCCAAATGGCAGACATGTTTGCGCAATACACTCAAAACCGCGAATCGGTGCAGTATCTCCCGCCCGAAATCCACGAATTGATTGTGAAATATGTCAATTTTGAGGCTATAAAAAATATGCTCACTCAAGAGCAGATGATGTCGATTGTCGAAAATGCACTTATCGAGGCTTGGAGTCTTATGAGTAGCGGTATTTCGGTGATACTCAGCATCTGCAGCTGGCTTGTGGTGGTGCTTTACCTGGTATTTATCCTCATCGACTACGACAAAATGTCCCGCGCTTGCCATCTCATGGTGCCCAAACGCTACCGCAAGAGCGCGTTCAAGGTGTTCAACGATGTGGAGACAAGCATGAACCACTATTTCCGCGGGCAGTCGCTCATTGCGTTTATCGTTGGTGTGCTTTTCAGCATCGGATTCCTCATCGTGGGGCTTCCGATGGCTGTGGTGTTCGGCTTGTTCATCGGGTTGCTCAACATGGTGCCATATTTGCAACTGGTGTCTATCCCTATCGCCGCAATTCTCTGCATTGTGCAGTCGGTGAGCACCGGAACCGATTTCTGGATGCTTTTGCTCTGTGTAATCGGTGTGTATTGCGTGGTGCAGGCTATTC
The DNA here is from genome assembly GCA_004557195.1 of Bacteroidales bacterium. Taxonomy (GTDB): domain Bacteria; phylum Bacteroidota; class Bacteroidia; order Bacteroidales; family Muribaculaceae; genus W0P31-042. The sequence continues at coordinate 8,066 of SFER01000065.1, forward strand.
AAGACCTCTACCTCACTCCACGCATCATGGGTAAATACATGGGGCTTAATCCTGCAATCATTTTCCTCTCTTTGTCGATTTGGGGCTCTCTCCTTGGATTTATCGGACTCATCATTGCACTACCGCTCACATCGCTCATAATTTCATATTACGACCGATATGTCATTCACCGCGATGGTGCCGAAACGGAGCCGGAAGCGGAAGCGGAATCACACTCTCCTGCCGAGTAGCGTGGCTGATGTGGCGTCGAGGATTTCCACCTCCACGAAGTCGCCGGCTTTTATCCCTTCGCCTGTCGGGAACACCACCATTTTGTTCTGTCCGGTGCGTCCGCACATGTCTTCTTTGCTACGCTTGGAATATCCCTCCACAAGCACTGTGAAGCTCTTGCCGATGTCGCGGCGGTTGCTTTCAAGCGACAGCGTGTTCTGCAACGCTATCATCCTGTTGAGTCGCTCGATTTTCACCTCTTCCGCTACGTTGTCGGGCAAGAATTTCGATGCGTAGGTGCCGGGGCGCTCGGAATACTTAAACATGAACGCGGCATCGAAGCCCACTTCGCGCATCAGCGACAATGTCTCCCGGAAGTCTTCTTCGCTCTCGCCGTGGAATCCGGTGAACATATCGGTGGTGATGGCGCAATCGGGAATACGCTCGCGGATTGCCGCCACTCGCTCAAGGTACCACTCGCGTGTGTATTTGCGGTTCATTGCCTTGAGCACACTGTTGCTGCCGCTCTGCACCGGAAGGTGGATGTGGTGGCAGATATTGGGGCGCGACGCAATCATGTCGATAATTCTGTCGCTCATGTCCTTGGGGTGCGATGTGGTGAAGCGCACCACCATTCCTTCGGCGGCATCGGCTACCATCCCGAGGAGCGCGGCAAAATCCACCTCATTCCCCTCGGCGTCTTTGTAGAGATAGGAATTTACATTCTGCCCGAGGAGCGTAACCTCCTTAAACCCTTTCGCACGCAAGTCGGCGAGTTCGTTGAGGATACTCTTCGGCTCGCGACTGCGTTCCCTGCCGCGGGTGTAAGGCACGATGCAGTAGCTGCAAAAATTGTTGCAGCCGCGCATAATGCTGATAAATCCGCCTATCTTGTTATGCCCGAGACGCGAGGGTATCACATCGCGATAGGTCTCGGTGGTTGACAAGTCGATATCTATCGCTTTCTCGCCCGCCTCTACTGCGGCGATGAGATTGGGCAATTGAAGATATGCATCGGGACCGGCTACGAGGTCAACATCATATTCGTTGATGAGCACATCCTTGATGCGCTCGCGGCAGATATAGGCGAAAACGGCGATCACGAAGATCGGCGCGCTGAGGGACCCGGCCCCTTCCCACAGGAGCGTCACGGTCAGCGCGAGGCTCATGGCCACCGCCGCGATGAGGCTGTACAGCACGTGCTCCAGCAGCGAGTTTCCGGAATGGCGCTGCACGTTCAGGAACAGCGGCATGTCCACGTACTTCTTGAGCACGCTCCAGCGGAACACGGGCAGTTCGTTGTCCCCGGTCTTCGAGGGCATACTTTCGGGATAACAGGACCGGCGGTAGGCGCGCTGCGCTCCGAAACAAGCAAGGATATACGTGGAACACTTGTGCACGGGCGAGAGGCGGCGCACGATCTCGCCAAGCGTCCTCGTCGTGATGATGGACAGGTACTCGTCGCAATACAGGAACGCCGGGGCCCGCAAAAGGTTGCGCGCCGCCTTTGCCCGCTTGCCGAGCAGTTTGCGGTACCGCTTCAGGCACGCCACAGCCAGCCTGGTCAGATCATAGGCGGCCCGGGTCCGCTCGCTGCCGTCCTCAATGGCCAGCACCGCGTTTTTCCGCGCCAGCAGGGAAACCCGGAACGCGATGCAAAACAGTTTGAGGCTGTCCTCGTAACGTTCGCGGGTTTCCGGCGTATTTTGCCACAACAAATCATCAAGCCGCCTGGAACAGTCCTCGAGAATATCCGGAAACTGTTCCGGCAGCGTCAGCCAGCCTAAAAAGTCCGAACCTTTTCCGCTTCCTTCGCGGAGTTTGCGGTCTGCATCCTCAAGCTTCGGCAGATAGGACGCGAGTTCCTCGTCGGATACGAAGCTTTTGGCATTGGATAGATTGATTGTGAGCACGGGTACTACTCCTCTAAAAAAATGTTATGTATGGGGCGGAATACGGAATGCATCCCGCCCGGGATACCTTTTTTGATTATTCGCGTCCGCAGAGCGAGGACGCGAGATCGCGGAAGATGGTG
>SFER01000066.1 GCA_004557195.1 Bacteroidales bacterium
AAAACACTGACACACAACGAAGAAAATTACCCGATTCTCAGCCGAACCGGGTAAGGGGAGCTATGTCCTTCATCTTCATCTTAAATGAAAGAGCCGTGAGTTATGGGTGGGGCAAATAGGGCAAATAGGGCCAATAGGTCCCAATAGGCGGGGGGATTAGATGTGTTTTTGGTAGGCGAGGCGTGGGGAACCGTCGGCGAGGTAGATGATGCCGCAATAGGTGAATCCGTAGGAGTGGAGGAAGTTCTGCATCACTATGTTGTCGCGATGGGTATCCACGCGCAGGTTGTCGGTGTGGCGGAAGCACCAGTCGAAGCACTCGCGGGCGATGCCGCGGGTGGTTTGGTCGGAGGCGAGGCGGTGGATTACGAAATATGGCGCGTCATCGAGCCAACTGTCGCCCTCGATATAGGAGTAAGTGGGGTCTTTGCCGGGAATAAAGCAGAATGTCGCCACGATTTTGCCATTGTTTTCCATCACGAAGCAATGCCCCGATGCTATCTCGTTGAGCATCAGTTCTCGCGATGGGTATGGTCCGTTCCATTGCTCCATGTTGCCATAGGAGCGCATGAAGCGTTTTGCAGCCTCAAAAATGGGCATAATGGAGTCGATATCGCTTTGTGAGGCGCGTGATATTTTCATGTTTGGAAGGTTAGAGGTTAGGGGTTAGAGTTTGGCGCTTGCCATCTCTACCCCCCAAAAAACCTTTATTTAATGTTTTCCCTCACTTGGTCGAGGTATTCTTTCATTGCCTTAGCGTCGCGGTTGCTCACAATCTCCTGCAAGCGAGCCAGTTGGCTTTGGATATTGGCAAGTTGCTCGGGGGTGTGGGGGTTGAATAGGATTTCCTGCAATAGGAAGTCATCTTCCGACATCAGTCCTCGGGCGATAGCCATGTGGCGCTTGAAAGTGGTGCCCGGGGCGTCTTGGTGGCGCATAACCGAGGCAAATACCAGAGTGGAAGCAAACGGGATTGACAGCGAGAACGCTATTGTCTCGTCGTGCTCCTCGAAAGTGTATTCAAAAATGTTGAGGTGCAACTCGCTGTAGAGGTCTTTGAAAAACACCTTCCCGAGGTGGTCGCTCTCGCTGATAATGATGGCATTCTCGCTCGACAGGTTGCTGAGCGAGGCAAAAGTGGGACCAAACATGGGGTGAGTGCTCACAAACGGGTGGTTGCAGGTGGCATAAAACTCCGGCAACCCGGTTTTCACCGAAGCGATGTCGCTTATGATGCAGTCTGCCGGGATGTGAGGCAACACCATCTTGAAAGCCTCGATGGTGTATTTCACCGTTGCGGCGTTGATGAGCAGTTGAGGGCGGAACTCGTCCACCTCGTCGAGACTCGAGAATCGCATAGCGTTGAAAGTGAAGCGGAGGCGCTGCGGGTCGGGGTCGTAGATAGCCACTTCGTGCTTGAAACTGAGCACATCGCAGAAAAATGAGCCCATTTTGCCGGCTCCAAGAATAAGAATCTTCATAGCGGCAGATTATTTAGCGCGGTCGTTAAGCACTTCGATTTGTTGTCTCACCGATTCCTCGTGGATAGCCTGGAGAACATCGCGCATAAAGTCGCCGCTCATGCCCATATCCACAGCCTGCGCGATGCGCGACTTGAGGATGTCGTCATAACGCCCTGTCTGCACAATCTGCATCGAGTGCTCTTTCTTGTATTGACCGATTTCCCTCGACACACGCATACGCTTGTTGAGAATTTCGAGCAATTCGTTGTCGATACGGTCGATTTGCTGGCGCAAGAGGGTGAGGTTCTCGGTGGTTTGCTTGGTGTCGCGAATCACGAGAGTGTTGAGCATGAAGTTGAGCACCTCGGGGAGCACCTGCTGGCTCTTGTCGCTCCAAGCGCAGTCGGGGTCGCAGTGCGATTCAACAATGAGACCGTCGAAGCCCATATCCATAGCCTGTTGCGAGATAGGCGCAACGAGTTCGCGTTTACCGCCGATGTGAGAGGGGTCGCAAAGGATAGGTAGTTCGGGTATTCGGCGATGCAACTCGATGGGGATGTGCCATTGCGGAAGGTTGCGGTAGAGATGCTTGCCATAGGTGCTGAAACCGCGGTGGATAGCGCCGAGGCGGCGGATACCGGCATTGTAGATGCGCTCAATAGCGCCAATCCACAACTCGAGGTCGGGGTTCACCGGGTTCTTGACGAGCACTGGTACATCCACGCCCTTGAGCGAGTCGGCAATTTCCTGCATTGCAAACGGGTTGGCAGAAGTGCGCGCGCCAATCCAAAGGATATCCACATCGGCAGCGAGCGCAGCCTGCACATGGTCGCGGTTGGCAACTTCGGTGGCCACATACATTCCGGTTTCTTTCTTCACCTCCTTGAGCCACTCAAGACCGATAACACCCACACCTTCAAAGCCCCCCGGCTTTGTGCGCGGCTTCCAAATGCCTGAGCGGAATATTTTAATGCCATTTTCGGCAAGTTGTTTGGCTGTAGAAAGCACTTGCTCGGGGGTCTCGGCACTGCAAGGACCGGCAATCACAAGCGGACGGTTGTGGCTAACGCCCGGCAACAAGATAGATTGTAAATTTTCCATTGTTATATTTTAGTTTTATTGTTTATTTTTCATTTCAATGATTCTCTCGAGCGCCTCGTTCATTTTCTCCTCGGTGGCGCAGAGCGAGATGCGGATGTATCGGTTGCCGTTGCTGCCAAAGATAAATCCGGGAGTGATGAACACCCTTGCGTCGTAGAGCAGCATATCCGACACCGCTTCGGCACTCTCCATGTCGTCGGCAATCTTCCCCCAGAGGAACAGACCGCCTTGTCGAGGGTCGAAAGAGCAACCGAGTGTAGCCATAATCTTCTCGGCAATCTTGCGACGGCGGGAATATGTTGCATTAACATCCTCATACCAACTGTCGGGTGCTTCGAGCGCCTTCACCGCGGCGAGCATCATAGGCTTGAACTGTCCCGAGTCGATATTGGATTTCACCTTGAGAATCCACTGGATGAATTGCGGATTGGAAGCGAGCATACCGATGCGCCATCCTGCCATGTTGTGCGACTTGCTCATAGAGTTCATCTCGATGGCGATATCCTTTGCTCCCGGCACCGAAAGGATGCTCACAGGTTTCTCGTGGAGAATGAAACTATAAGGATTGTCGTTGACAATCACAATCCCATGCCGCTTGCCGAAATCGACAAGGCGTTGAAACAACTCCATGCTTGCCTGAGCACCGGTGGGCATGTTGGGATAGTTGACCCACATGAGTTTTATTTTGTCGAGAGGCATTGCTTCGAGTTGGTCGAAGTCGGGTTGCCAATTATTGCTCTCGAGCAGGTCGTAGGTGAAAATTTCAGCCTCGGCAAGGCGGCTCACCGACGAATAGGTGGGATAGCCGGGATTTGGAACCAGCACACCGTCGCCGGGATTCACAAAAGCCAAAGTGGTGTGGAGTATTCCCTCCTTCGAGCCGATGAGCGGCTGAATTTCGGAATTGGCATCGAGCGACACACCGTAGAAACGCAAATACCAAGCCGCAAAAGCCTGCCTGAGTTGAGGGATTCCGACGTAAGGCTGGTAACTGTGGTTGCTTGGTACTGCAGCCTCGGAGCAGAGAGTGTCGATAACATCCCTGTGAGGCGGACGGTCGGGACCGCCGATACCGAGCGAAATAATGTCGGCTCCATTGGCGTTGAGTTGTGCTATCTCTTTCAACTTCTTGGAAAAATAGTATTCCTTCACAGAGTCGAGACGGCGTGCCGGAAGCACCGGCTTAGAGTTGCTGCTTGAATTCTTCATATTCTCCGAGTATTTTAAAATCGCTGATAAGAGGTCTCACGGCATCGACCGATTGACGATAGCGAGTGTAGTCATCAAAAGTGAGGTTGATATAGAATCGGTATTCCCATTCACGTCCGAGAATAGGGAGTGATTGTATCTTGGTGAGGTTCATCCCATAGAACGAGAAAATGGCGAGCACTTGCGACAGCGACCCTTGTTCGTGAGGGAGCGCAAAGACGAGCGACGCCTTGTTTTTCTTGTGCAAAGGATTGAGAGTTTGTTCAGCCATAGGGTCGGCGAGGATAAGGAAACGTGTGAAATTGCGCTTGATTGTCTGAATATCCTCGGCAAGGACCTCCAAGCCATAGAGTTGGGCGGCATATTTTCCGCAGATAGCGGCATGTCCCATGAGTTGTTTCTTGGCAATTTCGCAAGCCGAGCCTGCGGTGTCGTTTTTCTCCACCATCTTCATGTTGGGGTGGTGGAGAAGGAAGTTTTCACACTGCATCAAAGCCATAGGATGGGAGTTCACCTCGGTGAGCGATTCGATACTCTGCCCGGGGAGGGCGGCGAGCACATGGGAGATGTGCATTTTCTGCTCTCCGATGATTGTCATGTTGCTTTTGCGAAGCAACTCGTGGTTTTGGAGTAGTGAGCCGGCAATGGTGTTCTCGATTGCGAGCGTGGCAAACAGCGACGGGTCGCCGCGCAATGTGTCGAACATCGAGGGGAACGTGTCGCATGGAATTGTTTCGATTTCCTCGTCGCCGAAGAATTCGTGCGCTGCCGCATCGTGATAGCACCCTGCTATGCCCTGTATTGTTACTCTCTTCATATTACTTATGATACTGCTTATAAAAAAATCCCGTCGCTTTGGCGGGATTCGTATTATTGTTTATCAAAAAGTTGTCAAAACTGTTGCATACATAAATCCGCGCCTTTATTTTGGGTAAAATAAAAGTAAAAGTAAAAATAGTATGCAAAGTAATTTGTCATTTCTTGTTTGTTTTATGTTGCAAAGTTATATATAAATATGAATAAACAAAACAATTTGTAAAAATATTTTTGCAAATTCTGCGATTTTTTTTGTTTCGGTGAGATTGACTATCGAGCCACGATAGCGGTTGCGTAGGACGATGTGCCTGTAGGTGCTATAGTTATGGGCTCTTGTTGCCACAAAATTGCATAATGGTTGAGCGCCGATGACTGGATGTCGTAAATGGCTGTGTATCCGCTCAACATCACTCCGTTTTTGCCGGCTTCGATGCCGGTGAAGGTGTTGCCAGCGCCGCTGTTGTCGGGGATTGAGATTCCGGACGCCGCATCCCACACAAAACCGCGGTTGCCCACGCTGCCACACACGCTCACCGTGCCGCGATACACCGACAGGTCGATTCCCTCGGAGGCGGTTTCGCTAATGATAGTGGCTACACCGTCGGTCCATAGGGTGGCACACGCCACACCATTGAACAGCGATGTGCCCACGGCATAAACCACGCCATCGACAACATCGATTGCGTTGATTTCTCCCACTCCGGGATAAGAGTTGGGTGTTCCGTTTATCCACAGGGTGGGGGCGTCGCCCATAGTTCCACCTATATATATATTATTACCATAATGCTTCACTGTGGATGCTATTGCATCGTTGCCGAGGCAAACAGTGGTTTTTGGTGTCCAGAGATAAGCATTGATATTTCCTTCGGCATCGTTTTTCACTCCCACAACAAGCAGTGAGTCGCCTGCCATGGTGATACCGTAAGCCGTCGAAGCGAGTTCGCTGTTGTCGAGTGTGGTCGCCTTCCCGTCGGTCCAATACATAGCGCGCCACGGCTCGGCGTTTTCTTCGGTGTTTGTCGCTTTCTTTCCCTCGCCGCAGATGATTTTTTTCTCACCGTTGAAGATAACCGAGTAAGGCCGTGCCGACATTCCGGATGCGAATGAAGAATAGGTGTTGTCAAAATATTGAAAAGCCTCGCAGACACCGCCGCTACTCATCGAATAGCCAACGACGCACACCTGTGGTGTTACGGTAACTTCACATTCCAGCGAGCGGTCTTCGCAACTCACCGTTATCACAGTGTTGCCTTGTTCCACTGCGGTGACATTTCCTTTGTTATCCACCATTGCGACCGTTTCGTCGGCAGAAGTAAAATGGAGTTCCACAGTGTCGACGCCGGCATAAGAGATGCCCACTTTAATCTGGGTTGTTTGTCCGGCATACATAACAAGGCTCTTGGTTCCGAGCGAAAAATCGAGGATTGACAGTTTGCCACAAGCGCATAAAGTGCACAAAGTGCAAAATGTCAGTATCGTATATAGCAAATTTCTCATTGTCAAAAATTTTAATGACAAAGATAATGCAATATAGCGCAATCTCCAAAAAAAATGCCCAACTTTCGCCGTTTTCGGGTTTTGGCACTCTTTTTGCAAGTGGTTAAGTGGCAGAAATTGCAAAAAATGTCGGATAAATTTGAAATAGACGAGTAAATAATGTAATTTTGCAGTCCGAAATGTCGGGTATGTGTCAGGCGACCGATTCATGCCCGAGATTTCACGAGTTAACAGATAAATATTAATTAGTAAACTATATACACTCTCTACAATGAATGTAACAATGGAAAAAATCGACAATGTGTCGGCAAAACTCACAGTGTCGGTTGAAGAAAATGACTACGCCGAAAAGGTGGCAAAAGAATTGAAACGTCTCGGACAAACTCAACGCATCAAAGGATTCCGTCCCGGAACCGCTCCAAAGGCTTTGCTCCAGAAAATGTTTGGTAAGGAAGTGCTTTTCGAGGTTGTAAACCGCGAAATCAACGAATCTCTCTTCAACTATCTCAAAGAAGAGAAGATTGATATCCTTGGCGAGCCCATGCTTGACAATGCCGGCGAGTTTGATATCGAAAAAGATAAAAACTTCAATGTGGTATTCTCAATCGGATTATCTCCGGTAATCGATGTAACTCTCGATGCCAACGACAAGATTCCTTATTACAACATCGATGTAACCGAAGAGATGATTAACCGCCAAGACGAGGCTTTCACACGTCGCTTTGGCAAACAACTCCCCGGCGAGGTTGTTGACGAGACAGCACTTGTTAAAGGTTCGCTCGCACAACTCGATGAAAACGGCGCTCGCCTCGAAGGTGGTGTGGCAGTAGAGAAAGCCATCGTTGCTCCCGAATATTTCGCAGGCAAAGATGAGGCTGCCAAGTTTATTGGCAAGAAACTCAACGATACTGTTGTTTACAATCCATGGACAGCAACAGGCGGCAATGTAAGCCAACTCGCTTCTATGCTCGAAATCGACAAAGAGCAAGCAGAGCAAATGAAGGGCGACTTCGAGTTTACAATCACTGAAATCCTCGTGCTTCATCCCGCAGAACACAACGAAGAGCTCTACGAAGGAGTGTTCGGCAAAGACGCTGCAAAAACAGAAGAGGAATATCGCGAACTTATCAAGAAGATGATTGCCTCGCAATTTGTTAACGACAGCAACTACCGCTTCACTGTCGATGTGCAAGATTATGTAAAAGCAAAAGTCGGTGCTGTTGAGCTTCCTAAAGAATTCCTCATGCGCTGGTTGAAATACCGCGACAGCAAGGTGGAGAATCCTGCCGAGGAACTCGAGAAAATGCTCCCCGGTCTCGAATGGCAGTTGATTAAGGACAAACTCGCTGCTAAATTTGCAGTAGAAGTGAAAGAAGAGGATGTCGTTAATGTTGCTCGCCTTGTAGCCACTCAACAGTTTGCTCAATACGGCATGACAAATGTAGATCCCGAAGTGCTCAACAACTATGCCCGCGAATTGGCAGAGAAGAAAGAGTATCGCCAGAACCTCGTTGACCGCGCTGTCGATGACAAACTCTTTGCGGCTATCCGCGCTGCAGTAACAGTCGAAGAGAAGACAGTGTCTATCGAAGACTTCGAGAAACTCTTTGCTCAGGCATAATAGCCTGCAAGGTTCTCTATTCATAACCCATCAATGCGACTTGCATCGTTGCCTTAATACCGACAACCGCAAGTCGCATTACTTTTTCAGCCGATGTAGTATATATATTAATAAGGTGTAATTCCATTTTGTTTTGGTGGCCCAAATAGAATTACCATCTTTTTCCATTATTTTTTTGATTATTGGTTGTTTTTTGCTTGATTCTACACTTAATATTCATTATCTTTGCACTAATATCTCGGGCTTGCCGATTATCGACGCTTGCCCAATGATATTTACTAAGATAAAATAGAAAATTTAAAGACTAAGAACTCACTAATATGAATGACGATTTCAGAAAGTATGCTGTTAAGCATCTTGGAATGAATGGATTGGCTCTCGACCAGTACACTTCCCACATCAGCGACAATTATTATGTATCGCCCACAATCATCGAAGAGCGAAAACTGAATATGGCGCAGATGGATGTGTTCTCGCGCCTTATGATGGACCGTATCATCTTCCTTGGCACTCAAGTCGATGATTATGCAGCCAATGTAATCCAGGCTCAACTACTATATCTCGACACATCCGAGCCCGGCAAAGATATCTCAATCTATATCAATTCGCCCGGCGGTTCGGTATATGCCGGTTTAGGCATCTACGACACCATGCAGTATATTTCAAGCGATGTGTCAACAATCTGCACCGGAATGGCTGCATCGATGGCTGCCGTGCTTCTTGTGGCAGGTGAAAAAGGTAAACGCTTCGCTCTTAAGCACTCACGCGTGATGATTCATCAGCCGCTTGGTGGTGTGCAGGGACAAGCATCCGATATCGAAATCACCGCTCGCGAAATCCTCAAATTGAAAAAGGAACTTTACACTATCATTTCCGACCATTCGGGTGTTGATTTCGCCAAGGTTGAGGCCGACAGCGACCGCGACTATTGGATGACTGCAGCCGAGGCTCAGGAATATGGCATGATCGACAAAGTGCTTTTGTCTTCAAAATAATATTTCACAATCATAGAAATGAAGAAGAAAAACGACGAATTGAAATGTAGTTTCTGCGGTCGTTCCTATCCCGACATTGCGTTCCTAATCCAGGATACCAATGCCAATATATGCAACGAATGTGCCGAGCGCGCCAATGAAATATGCAATTCTTATCTCGCTGAATATAGAAAATCAAGAACCAACACTATCGGCGAAGTGCCCACCCCAAAGGAAATCAAGGCATTTCTCGACAAGTATGTGATAGGGCAGGACAACGCAAAAAAATACCTCTCGGTGGCGGTGTATAACCACTACAAACGCTTGTCGCAACCCACCGACGATGATGTGGAAATCGAAAAGTCTAACATTATCATGGTGGGTCCTACAGGTACCGGTAAAACTCTGCTTGCCAAGACTATCGCTAAAATGCTCAAGGTGCCTTTCGCAATAGTTGATGCCACGGTGCTCACCGAGGCAGGCTATGTGGGCGAGGATATCGAAAGCCTTCTTGTTCGCCTGCTGCAGGCTTGCGACTACAATGTGGAAGAAGCACAACGCGGCATTGTTTTCATCGACGAAATCGACAAGATTGCTCGCAAAGGCGACAACCCCTCAATCACTCGCGATGTGAGCGGCGAAGGTGTGCAACAGGGTTTGCTCAAACTCCTTGAAGGCTCTATTGTGAATGTGCCACCCCAAGGCGGTCGCAAGCACCCCGAGCAGAAGATGATACCCGTTGACACCAAAAACATCCTGTTTATCTGCGGTGGCGCTTTCGAGGGGATCGAGCAAAAAATTGCTCATCGCCTCAATTCGCGCGTGGTGGGATATGGTGTCGAGAATGTTGCCCGCAACCTGCGTCGCGACAAACTCCTCAATTATGTGATGCCTCAGGATTTGCGCTCTTTCGGGCTAATCCCCGAAATTATCGGTCGTCTCCCCATTCTCATGAATCTCGAGCCGCTTGACCGTGATGCCCTGCGTCGCATCCTCACCGAGCCCAACAACGCTATCATCAAGCAATATGTCAAACTCTTTGAAATCGACGGCGTGAAACTCGAGATTCCCGATGAAACTCTCGACTTTATCGTGGATAAGGCGATTGAATTCAAACTCGGCGCCCGCGGTCTCCGTTCTATTGTCGAAACCATTATGGTTGACGCTATGTACGAGACTCCCGGAACCAAGAAAAAGTCAATCACTATCACCCCCGATTATGCCGCCGACAAGTTGGACAAGGCTAAATTTGATTTACTGAAATAATTTTCAACAAAAAATATTAATATTATCACAAAATATTTGTTTAATTGAGGATTGAAATGTATATTTGCTTACGGATTCAATGTATTATTAAACTCTGATTGAGATGGAACGAAACACAATCCTTACATCTGCTCTGAAAAAGCATTTTGGCTTCGATAATTTCAAGGGTAACCAACAGGCTGTAATTGAAAATCTTATGGCTGAAAAAGACACCTTTGTCCTTATGCCCACAGGTGGTGGCAAATCGCTTTG
>SFER01000067.1 GCA_004557195.1 Bacteroidales bacterium
AGGACTAAGATACCCCATCTTTCACCCCAAGCAGGTGGAATATCTCCCTCTCGATTCATCTTCTTCGCGACGCACCTACACTCGCTCGCTCTGCATGATTCTCTATAAGGCTGTGGCTTCACTTCATCCCGGAATGCGGCTCAGAATAGAGCACTCTATCTCAAACGGCTATTACTGCACCCTCGATGGAGGCAAAACCGCAGTGTCTCTCGAAATGGTGGAGGAGATAAAAGCCGAAATGCGCCGCATTGTCGATGCCGATATCCCGTTTATTCGCCACGAGAAACTAAAGACCGATGTGTCGGAAGTGTTCAGAGCGGCAGGGCTGCAAGACAAAGTTACGCTGCTTGACACCCAGCACGACCTGTACTCGGTGTATTACACCCTCGGCGACACTCCCGATTCCTACTACGGCTGTCTCGCCCCCTCGAGCGGATATATCAAGGCGTTTGACCTCATCCCCTACCACAACGGCATGCTCCTACTCACGCAGAGCAAAGCCAATCCCGAAGTGGCTGAACAGGCTATCTCCCAAGAGAAAATGTTCGATGCATTCACCGAGCATCTCGCTTTCAACCGCGTTATAGGCATCGATGATGTGGGACAACTCAACAAGGTGGTTGCCAAAGGGAAAACCTCGATGCTCATCAATGTGGCAGAGGCTCTGCACACCAAGACTATCGAGAAAATTGCCGTTGAAATCGCCAACCGCTTCAACCAAGGGGGCGCACGCATTGTGCTGATAGCCGGTCCGTCATCTTCGGGGAAGACCACCAGCACCAAGCGCCTCGCAATTCAACTAATGACTCACCTCATCCGTCCGCACATGATTTCGCTCGACGACTACTTCGTGAACAGATTGGATACTCCGCGCGACGAATTTGGCGAATATGACTACGAATCGCTCTACGCTCTCGACCTCGAGCAGTTCAATGCCGACCTCAACGCATTGCTGCGAGGCGAAGAGGTGAGCCTCCCGACCTACGATTTCGAGCATGGACAGCGGGTGTATAAAGGGAATGTGATGAAACTCGAGAAAGACGACATCCTCCTCATCGAAGGAATCCACGGACTCAATCCCGACCTTTCGACACAGATACCCGAATTTCAGAAGTTTAAGGTGTATATCTCGGCTCTAACCACCCTGTCGATCGACGACCACAACTGGGTGCCCACCAGCGACAACCGATTGCTGCGCCGCATTATCCGCGACCACAAATACCGCGGTGTTTCGGCACAGGAGACCATCGCACGCTGGCAGAGTGTGCGCCGCGGCGAGGAGAAATGGATTTTCCCGTTCCAGGAGAATGCCGACGCAATGTTCAATTCGTCGCTAATCTTTGAGCTTGGCGTTATGAAAGACTATGTCGAGCCGCTACTCAAGCAAGTGCCGCGCGACACGCCCGAATATGCCGAGGCATCGCGCTTGCTGCGATTCATCTCCTATTTCGAGCCAATCAGCGAGCGACAGATACCGCCCACGAGTCTCCTGCGCGAGTTCCTTGGTGGCAGCAGTTTCCACTATTAAACAAAAAACGGGAGCGCGCTCCCGTTTTTTGTTACTTCAATATCACCTTTTTGTTGTTTCGGATGTATATTCCAGGTGTGGATGGCTCGGAAATCTCAATTCCCTGTAGATTGTGCCACACAGCCGGGGTATCGGCATCGTCAACCACCCGGTCGATTCCCGATGAGAGACTCTCACCCGCCTTCACGGTCGCTTCAAATATCGTTTGAGCGCGAGTGCCGCCTATCACCTGCTCAATTTTGAGGGTCGCCTCGGCACAATCCTCACCGGCATCAACAACATTGGTGCTCACAACGCTTGTGTGGGAATACATTGTGGTGTAAATCTTGTCTTTATCGTCGTTCACGCTCAGCCGCATGTAGGTGTTGGTGTTTTTGGGGAATGCCCAGCTGCGCGAATCGTTGTTGTAGATGGTTACGCTGTAATTGAGAAATCCCATGTCGTCAAGCGAGACGTTGTAATCGCCGACCTGGAAATCATAAAACGGCACATCGTCGGCTTCGAGCCACAGATTAGCCTTGGAGATAAATTCGGCATCGCGGTAAAGCAAAATGGCGAGATTTCCCGGGGTGCGGCTCGCATATTTTATAGCGATGCTGTCGGTTTCGCCGCTACGCACATAAAGTCCGCTGCGATCACAACTCCACTGCGGCACACTGCTCAAATCGAGGTTGTCTATGGTCTCACCGCCGAGTTCATACACATAGATGTCAAGTACGCCGTTAAATTCTTCCCCTTTGTTGTCTATCACAATGGTGATTTCGGCAGGCTTGTCGAGTTGCGGCTGCTCATCGCCCGAAAAATACACCCTCGAAATAGAGAGGGACACCTCGGGGAGCACTTTCAGCGAGACATCATCCCCTTTCTTCACAGCAAGCACCAGAGTCTCATCACCAGCCATCGCAAGCCATTCGCCACCCTCAACCCTTGCCATAGGCTTCAAGCGAGTTTCCCCTTCGGAAAGTGAGAGCGGGTCAATTTCGATATCTACAGAACTGTAGTTATACGCAATATTCTGATCTACATCTATTATGCCCGACGAGAAGAGCGGAGTGAACTCATCGCCCGAGGCGATACCGAGCGCAATTTCGGCACGAGCCTGCGGATTGTGGAGGCTTTCGTAGAAATAGGTGATTTTAACCTTATTCCCGTCTATCGTCATCACATTCGGGAGAGAGAAGAATGTGTCTTCGGTGTTGGTCGAAGGATTTTTAGATGGAGCGATGCCTATGACTGCCTGCTGGTCGTAGGTGTAGCCCATTAGGGAGGAGGAACTACCCACACTTATATTGTCAAACGGATTGAGCACCGACAAACGGAAATAGCCATCATCATTGCCTTCCCAACCCCAATTAATGTGAAACAATCCTGCACCGTCATATCCATCGCACACAAAAGAGTGCCCCGAGTCGCCACTCTCGCCGGCATACGGCACCGGACGCCCATTGGCAAGTTCGTCATAAATCAACTTCTCCCATTGTGAGACGCTGTAGTTAAAGCGCTTCACACAGCGCGTCTCGTCGCCATAGCCGAAATAAGAGCGCAAAGCTGTCGCTATCGATATTTCCCGACCATCGGACATCTTTGGATAGTAGATTGTCTTGAGGGCAGAGCCACAATACTGCATGAGAATGGCTACCGCATTGTTCTGCACGTCACTTGCAGTGCAATTCTTATAGCCGGGGAGCATATTATCCCAATCAAACTTCACCGAGGGCAATGCCGGCATCTCCATCGAGCCGTATGGGTTGTTGAAGGTGTATCCGGGAATCTCGGCACACTCGCTCTCGGGCCAACGGAAGTAATACATCACCTGCGCCATAGCGGTGCAAACACACCCGGTGGGCGACGATGCGCCGTCTGTGCTGCCGGGCGCCACCGGACAGAGGTTGTTATATGGCGCCATTTGATACCATTCGGTTTTGAGAAGCGGCTCTATCGCAGCGCCGAGAGGCGTAGATTCGCTACGGACTTCTATTTCTTTGCTCTGCATTTCGGCTATCGCCTCGTTGTACCCGGCAAGCCACGCGCGCATCGCGGCAGGCATCTCATCGAGATTGAGAGAGCCGGAATCGGAGTATCCGAGGATTTCATAACAACGGTCATCGCCACTCACAAGCACATAACCGCCACCCGAGATGTTGAAACCGTAGATGTTGCGCATCTCCAATGCGGCTATGTCTAATTTTCGCGATTCCACGCTCTTGATGTCGATGCCACCGGTGTGCGAATGCCGATTAAGGAACCGCAAAGCCGCTTGTTCGGCTTCGCTTTCGCTGATTGTAACCGCCATTGTCGGCAATGACAGCAACGCGGTTGCCAATAATAGGACTGTCTTTCTAATCATATTGCATTTTTAAGGGATATCGGTAAAAAGTGCGTGAGCATTGGCTGTGGTGCGCTCAACTATCTCGGAAACCGGCACATCGAGGATTGCAGCGAGGCGCGCAGCCACGGCAGGGAGAAAAGAGGACTCGTTGCGCTTGCCGCGGTGAGGCACAGGCGCAAGATAGGGGGAATCGGTTTCGAGAAGCACGCGGTCGAGACCCGCACGGAGCACAGCCGGCTCAAGACGGGCATTTTTGAAGGTCACTATTCCGTTGAAGCCGAAATAGAAGTCGCCATAACCGCGCAGGCGGTCGATGTCGTCGGCAGTGCCGGTGAAACTGTGGAACACCATTCTCGGGAGCGCAAAATCGCACTCGTCGAATGTGCGCATTATCTCCTCAACAGCATTCCGGCAATGGATTATCGCGGGAAGATTCATCACCGAGGCAATCCGCAGTTGCTCCTTCAGCACCGTTTGTTGCTCTTTGAGAAATGTGGCATCCCAATACAGGTCCATACCAATCTCTCCCACAGCGATATAGCCTCCTTTTACAATCTCTTTGAGGGTGCGGTCGAGATGCGGCATATATCCGGCATCAACCGATGTGGGGTGAAAGCCCATCGCCATCGAAGTGCAGAAGGGATAGGCATCGTGAAGACGATGCATAGCGTCGAAAGTGTCGAAATCGACATTGGGAAACACCAAATGCCTCACCCCGGCATCGAATGCGCGGCGCATCACCTCGTCGCGGTCGGCGTCAAATTCTTCGAGATAGATATGTGTATGTGTATCAATCATTTGTCCCTATTCACAAGCATATTAACATAAGCTTCAAACGCCTTGCGACCATCGCCTTTGAACGCCACTTTATCGAGCCATTCGAGCGACTTGGCGAGATGGCTGTCGATTTGCTCGGTGCAGAGACGCGGAATCTCCAACTTGTCATAAATTGCCTTCACTCCGGCAATCTTCTCGGCATTGCGGCTCTTGTCGTTTATCGCAAAGAGGGCGTCGAGGCGCTCTGTGGTCTCCTTGTCGGCATTGCGATAGGCGCTGATGAGCATAAATGTCTTTTTGGCGTTAAGGATGTCGCCACCTATCTCTTTGCCGAATGTGGCGGGGTCGCCATAGGTGTCGAGATAATCGTCTTGCAACTGGAATGCAAGTCCGAGTTCCATTGCAAAGCCATAAAGAGCCTCTTGAGATGCCTCGTCGGCACCGGCAATCACCGAGCCAAGGCGACATGCAGCACCAAAAAGCACCGAGGTTTTAAGGCGTATCATTTCGATATACTCATCCACCGTAACATCGTTACGGCTCTCGAAATCCATATCCCATTGCTGCCCCTCGTAGATTTCCATAGCAGTGCGGTTGAAAATATCCATCACAGCGGGAAGTTTGTCGGCAGGAGCCTTAGACATAATGATTGTGGCGGTGGTGAGCATGGCATCGCCGCTCAAGATTGCGGTGTTTTCGTCCCAGCGGCAATGCACGGTGGGCTTACCGCGGCGCACATCAGCCTTGTCCATCACATCGTCGTGAAGGAGGGTGAAGTTGTGGTAAAATTCGAGCCCCACAGCCTGATTGATAGCAGCCTCACAAGGGGTTCCAAAGGCTTCACAAGCCATCAATGTGAGCACCGGGCGCAAACGCTTGCCGCCGAGCGACATAGTGTAGGCAATGGGTTCATACAAATGAGCGGGCTGCGCCGGATATTCTACCGCTGCGATAGCCTTGTTGACAATTTCGAGATAATCAGAGAAGGATTGCATATCATTATGGTTTTTTATTGTTGCAATTATAGTGATTGTTGAACTGCTCGAGCAAATCGGGAGTGTCGGCATAAATTTTCCTCACCTCATCGGCAATTTTGCCTGCCGCCGTGGGGTCGTCGTGAGCCGAAAGCATCTTTCCGAGGATAGCCGGAGTGCTTATCGAAGTGTAAAGCAGAGCCTGTTCCAGCGCCGGAAGCCCCGCCACGGCATTGTCGAGGGCGGTTTCCCACTCCCCTATCGACGATGGCTCGCCGCTCTTGGCATACACAAATCGTGTAATTGCCACGATGTCGCTTATTCTCGCACGCTTCTCGAAGAGCGAAGCCTCGCTCTTTGCCACGTCGATGCAGTGGCGCATAATCAGCCCCGCGGCATCCTGTGGATTGTACATCACAACAGTGGCTGCCACATACATTGTGTCGCCATCGCTCACATGCTCCAAGACACTCGCCTTCAGTGCCGCGATTTTCTGCGGCTCATCGGCTTCGATAGAGTCGTGAACGGTATTGTATTTCAAAATCACCTCGGGAAGCCGCTCAAAGTGTGTGCCGCGGAGCGAATTGATGCTTTGAGAAATCTCAAGCACCTGAGGCTCGAGCGCGGAATTGCACGCAGCCGCAGTAATGAGGCTCATGAAGCACAATGCGTTAAAAAAGTTCTTTAGCCAGCCTGTCATTGTTGTCTATAATATATTGGCGGAATTCTTCGTCAAATGCCTTTGCGCACGCGGTGTCGCCCGCTTCGAGATAGGAAAGTTGCTTTATTCTCGCATCGAGCACACTCGATTCGAGAACAAAATCCTCGCCGCCGTAGCAACGCAACACGTTGAACGCCGCTTTTCGGCCTTCGTTGCGCGCTTCAACAACTGCGGCATCTTCGCTCACGCCGCATCCCACAACCGATGCAAGGCATATCAAAATGAACATTATTCGTTTCATATCACAAAGTTAATGAAAAATAGAGAGAGCAACAAAGCAAAAAGCAATTTTTCGCAAATCTTGCACCAATACTTGCAGTTTTATCTGTTTTACCGCCCCCGAAACATATATTAACCCATTACCAAAACGTATATACAAATTATATTCACTAACTTTGCAGCAAATTTTAATTATGTCTGTTGAGAAATTAAAAGAGCTGGAATCAACCCCTGTGGGCAGGTTGCTTTGGAAATACAGTGTACCGGCAGTGGTCGGCACATTGGTAATGTCAACCTACAACATCATCGACAGGGTGTTTATCGGTCAAGGCGTAGGTGCTGAGGCGATAGCCGGACTTGCCGTCACCTTCCCTGTGATGAATATCAGCGCTGCTCTCGGCACCCTCATCGGTGTGGGCGCGGCATCGCGCATCTCGATAGCCCTCGGAGAAAAGAACCACCGCCTTGCCGAGCAAATCCTGGGCAACAGCTTGGTGCTCACCGTTATTATCGGAATCCTTTACATCAGTGCGATTGGACTGTTTCTCAAGGATATTCTCCTCGCTTTCGGCGCCAACGAACTCACACTCCCTTATGCCTACGACTATATGTCGGTGCTTCTCCCCGGATTGCTCATCATCAACATCTGCTACTCGTTTAACAATATGATGCGCACCTCGGGCTACCCCCAAAAGGCGATGATTACCATGATTCTCGGGGCGGTGCTCAATGTTACTCTCGACCCGATATTTATCTTCTATCTCGACCTCGGAATAAAAGGAGCCTCGATTGCGACGGTGATTTCCATGACCATCTCGGCGGCATTTGTGATGACTCATTTTATCAATCCCAACAGCATTCTGCATTTCAAGCGCGGAACTTTTGCTATCGACAAGGCTATTTTCATCTCCATCATCGGAATCGGCGCCGCACCATTTCTTGTAAATGTGTCGGGTAGTGCCATCAATGCCATTGTCAACCAAACATTGCTCCGCCATGGCGGCTATTTCGCCGTGGGTGCCGTGGGAATCTTCTCCACCTATGTACAATTGATAATCATGATAATTATCGGTATCTGCCAGGGCGTGCAGCCCATTATCGGATACAATTTCGGCGCCGGGCACTTCGATCGCCTCAAGCACGCTTTTTGGCTCGGTGTGATTGTGGCAACCGCCATCTGCTTTGTCGGGTTTGTGGTGGGCGAACTTTTCCCGGAATATATCGCACGCGCTTTCACCACCGACGAGCAACTCATCGCCGTAACCATCAATGGTCTGCGTCTCAGTCTCTTGGCTTTCTCAATCGTGGGATTCCCCATTGTTGCGACAGCGCTGTTCCAGTCGATTGGCAAAGCCGGAGAATCGATATTCCTCGGACTTGCGCGCCAGGTGTTGTTTATCATCCCGCTGCTGCTCATCCTCCCGCGCTTCTGGCAACTCGACGGAGCATGGCTCTCCTACCCGCTTGCCGATGTGTGCGCCAATGCCTGCACCGCCTATCTCGTAATCCGCCAGTTCAAGAAATTCAAAGCGGTTGAGAAAAAATAGCCCATTTTTCCTCAATTAAGCCTGAATTGTAAATATTTTTACTACTTTTGCACATATAATCTCTAAAATTATACGCTTATGAAAAAAATCTACTCTCTAATCACTCTCGTTGCCCTTACAAGTGTGGCGGTAAGCGCCAGCAATTTTGTCTCTCCCGGCAACGGAACTCGTTACACTCTTGAATCGCTCAGCTCAATACCCGAATCGGGTATCACTAAGGATGGCAACATCTACACTCTTGTAAATGAATCTCTCGAAATTTCGGCAAACGATGTGCTTCAACTCGACAATAATGCTGTGCTACGCCTCGGCAACAAAGCCCTCATTACGGTGTATGGACACTGCGACTTCGCCCAAGTGGACACTGCAACTATCACCCGCGCTTCTGCCGATGTTACACCCAAAGGCTTCTACGTGCGCGAGAATGGCTCGTTCGATGCCAAGCATGTCAATTTTGAATACACCCAGTTGAGGGCTTCATCTGACAAGCCTATCACACTCTCCAACTGCACATTCCAATATGCCGACACCAAACTCAACTCGTCGGGTGCCGTAATCCTCACCGGCTCTTGCGATGGCAATATCATCGAAAATTGCCGATTTATCAAGAATGTGTCGTGTGCCGTAGGTGGAGCAGCCAACTGTCCTACAGGTGTTATCATCCGCAACTGCTACCTCTATGACAACAACACCGGCAACAGCAACCGTCCTCAACTCAATATCACCGTGGGCGGCGACTACGATGTTGAAATCACCGGCAACACTATCATCGGCACCGAACGCACAAAGGTGGGCGCTATCAGCGTGGCAAACATGCTCAGTCTCGCAGGCACCAACAAGGCTATCATCAAAGGAAACCGCATGATGAAAAACCGCTACGGTATCACCACTCTCGGTGCTCAGGATGTGAAAATCATCGACAATATCATCGTTGACAACAAGTATGACCCCAGCCCGATGAACGGTGGTAGCGGTATCAGCATCTACGACTCTAACAACAAGCAAACTTGCTACGTGGAAGGCAACTATATCGAAGGCAACCTCTGGGGTGTTACCGTTATCGGCTGCGGCAATGTGAACATGGGTAAAACCGAGGACAAAACTGCCGCCGACTACAACCCCGGTCGCAACGTGTTCAAGAACAACGGCAATAGCGATGTGCCTTACGACCTCTACAACAACTCGGCATACACAGTATATGCACAAGGCAACATCTGGAGCGTAGCCACTCAAGACGAGGCTTCCATCGAAACAGTCATCTTCCACCAAAAAGACAACAGCAGTCTCGGCGAGGTAATCTTCATGCCCGCCCAGATAACATCGGGTGTCGAGGATGTGAAAGTAGCCACACTCTCTTACAAGGAAGGTGTTGTTTACACCGCCGAGCCAAGTGAAATCGTTGTATTCAATGCCGCCGGCGCAGTGGTTGCATCTTCGGGCAACGCAGTGAGCGAGTTCTCACTCGAAAACCTCGCAAGCGGTCTCTACATCGTCAAAGCCAACTCGCAGGCTATCAAAATCATGAAGTAAACAACTCTCTATTTCCAATAAATCAGGTCGGTCCACCCGCTGGGCTGACCTGTTTTTTTATTAGGCAAATATTTTGCCGGTAAAAAATCTTTAATTAAATTTGTATCGGATTGGGGAAGGATAAAAATTTTCATATTCAACCCGAATTTTGCCACAAATTATTGATTAGGCAAGTAAAAAACATACATTTTATTAAAATAAGAGGACAAAAGACGCTCATTTTAATGATTGTTAAATTTAATTTGCATCGATTAATATTTTTGTTCATTTTTTTGTTTTACCTTTGCAACGTGATTGAAAGGAAAACCTCAAAATCATGAAAACATCGCATGAAACCATGGCAATAATGCCAATGAAAACATTCGATACCCGAGAAGCCTCAAACGCTTCTCAATCCAAACAAAATTGATTACGTTTCTTACAAGCAAGAATATATATACTTGAATTTTGGTTATGAGGGAGGTGTGCATTTGTGAAAATGCGCACTTTCGCTTTTAAATAACCCCATAAAAACCTCCATAAGTTAAATAGAGTGAAAATATTTGGCT
>SFER01000068.1 GCA_004557195.1 Bacteroidales bacterium
ACATTGGCGGAAATCTCATCGAAATCGACATAGACACGGTTGCCTTTGCTCTGATAGTATCGCCC
This sequence comes from Bacteroidales bacterium, assembly GCA_004557195.1. Taxonomy (GTDB): domain Bacteria; phylum Bacteroidota; class Bacteroidia; order Bacteroidales; family Muribaculaceae; genus W0P31-042. The sequence goes on from SFER01000068.1 coordinate 66, forward strand.
GAGTTCCTCTCCGTCGCTCGAAATCACCACCGATGCAAACTTGTCGGTGGGGTTTTTAAGTTCCTCTACGGGAGGCATATAACCAATTACGCCATTGTAGATGAGAGTGAAGAAGAACACCATGCCAAACATAATGGCAATGAATGTAATCCAGAGCACATGGATGATGTGCCGAGTGCGATATTGCTTATTGTTTTCGATAGTAGCCATGAGAATTAACCTTACAATTTATCAATTACTATAATTTGTGCAAACTTACAAAAAACTATTGTAACTGCATAGAACAGGTGGATGGAAAATTTCCTGCAGGCTTGAAATGCAGATTATTTTTCGGGGATGAGCGATATGCCGATGTCGGTGATTCCTGTGATGCGCAGGTCGCGAAGACCCGAAGAAATGACGATGCGGTCGAACGAGTTGAGAGCGCATTTCTCTTTGATAATGAGCGATTTCTCGTAGGACGAGCCGAATCCCTTGCCTAACCATCTGCCGTTGATGTCGGCAAGCGGACAATCGATAGTGTCACATTCAATCACCGAGTCGTTTTTCTCGAAATTGACAAACAGCCAGATGTTGCGATAGGGGTAGAAAGCGTCGTGTCGCACGGTGAGCACGAGGTCGCCACGCAGCCCGACGGTGTCGTCGATTGCAAACACTTCGGGGGAGCGAGCATCCCATCCCTCGGGATTGATGGAGTGGAAATCGCTAAAATAATCATGCTTGGGAGCGCATGAGACGGCTCCCAAGCAGATGATAACAAATGATATTATGAAAACGAGTAATTTATTCATCGGCAGGCTTGTTATTGGCGTCGGACTGCTTCGGTGGGCGATTCCCTTGACGGTTGCCGTTGTTGCCACTGTTGTTGTCGCCGCGGCGATTGCGGTTGTTGCTGGCTTTGCGTCGGTTAGAGCCGTTGCCGCCATTGGCATTTCCGTTCTGTTGTCGTGGCGCATCGGGACGGTCGGCTTGTCGCGGGGCTCCATCGCCGTTGCGCGGCTGTTGCTGGCCGCCTCCGCCTTGTCGGTTCTTGTTTTTCTTCTTTTTCTTTTTGTCAAACCGAGTGAGGCTGTCTTGACCGATAATATCTCCAAACTCTTTTCGTTCGGCTTTTGCAGCAGCAGCGTCGGGGTTGAGCATATCGGGTTTCACTCCCTGCTTGTTGAGAGCGATAACCTCGAAAGCCCTTGCCGCCGGGATCGTAACGAGATTCACCGGCATATTCTTGTCGGTAGAATAGGTGATTTCGCGCTTGAAAATGTCGGTTTTGAAGTGGTAGTAGGTCGAGTCCTTGGTGTAGAGGAGGATGTCGCGTTGCGGCATCTGCTTTGATGCTTCGACATAGGTGTCCACTTCAAAATTGAGGCAACATTTGAGTTTGGCACATTGTCCGGCAAGTTTCTGCGGGTTGAGCGAGATGTCTTGATAGCGAGCGGCACCTGTAGCCACCGATACGAAACTGCTCATCCAGCTCGAGCAGCATAGCGGTCTGCCACAAGGACCGATACCGCCAATACGCCCGGCTTCCTGGCGAGCACCGATTTGCTTCATTTCGATGCGAATCTTGAAAGTGTCGGCGAGCACCTTGATGAGTTGTCTGAAATCGACACGCTCGTCGGCAATATAGTAGAAAATCGCCTTGTTGCCGTCGCCTTGATACTCGACATCGCCGATTTTCATGTTGAGCCCGAGCTCTTCGGCGATTTTGCGCGAGCGAATCATTGTGTCGGTTTCGCGCGCTTTGGCAGCCTCGAAATGCTGCAAGTCGCTTTCCTTGGCTTTGCGGAATATGCGCAGAAATTCGACATTGGGGCGGAGGTTGGCTTTCTTGACCTGTTTTTTCACGAGCGAGCCAACGAGAGTAACCGTTCCGATGTCGTGTCCGGGGTTGGCCTCCACAGCCACAATGTCTCCAATTTGGAGAGGGATATTGGTGGAATTGCGGTAGAATCCCTTGCGGGTGTTCTTGAAAGTAACCTCCACAAGTTCGTAGTCGTTGAATTCGCCGGGGATGTCGGCGAGCCAGTTAAACGAGTGGTATTTACCGCGAGGAGCCTTGCAGCAGTTGCTGGGGTGCGCATTGAGGTGGCAGCACCCCACAACACCCGAATCCTCGAGGTTGTTATCCTCGTCTTGACCGAGATTTTGCAATTCTATTTTTTCATCGTTGTCTTCAACCATCCTGTCATCTCCTATTTAGCGAAACTAACAGCGCGAGTTTCACGGATAACAGTGATTCTCACCTGTCCGGGATAAGTCATTTCGTCTTGGATGCGTTTAGCGATTTCAGCCGAGAGTTTTTCGGTTTCGGCATCGGTAATCTTATCGGCACCGACAATCACGCGCAATTCGCGACCGGCTTGGATAGCGTAGGTTTTAACCACACCGGGGTAGGAGAGAGCGAGTTGCTCAAGGTCGTTGAGGCGCTTGATGTAAGCCTCGACCACTTCGCGGCGAGCGCCGGGGCGGGCACCCGAGATGGCGTCGCACACTTGCACGATAGGAGCGAAGAGACTTTCCTGCTCCACTTCGTCGTGGTGGGCACCGATGGCGTTGCAAATGTCGGGTTTTTCCTTGTATTTTTCGGCGAGTTTCATACCGAGGAGAGCGTGTGGCAATTCAGGCTCTTCGTCGGGCACCTTGCCGATATCGTGCAACAGACCTGCGCGGCGAGCCTTCTTGGGGTTGAGACCGAGTTCCGAAGCCATGATAGCGCAGAGGTTGGCAGTTTCGCGAGAGTGTTGCAAGAGGTTTTGACCGTAGCTTGAACGGTATTTCATCTTGCCGACAAGGCGGATTAACTCGGGGTGCAAGCCATGGATACCGAGGTCGATGGCGGTGCGCTTACCGGTTTCGATAATCTCATCTTCGACTTGTTTTCTCACCTTGGCAACCACTTCCTCAATGCGTGCCGGGTGGATACGACCATCGGCAACGAGCTGGTGGAGAGCAAGGCGGGCGATTTCGCGGCGAACCGGGTCAAAGCCTGAGAGGACGATAGCCTCGGGGGTGTCGTCAACGATGATTTCAATTCCGGTAGCAGCCTCGAGAGCGCGGATGTTGCGACCCTCGCGACCGATGATGCGTCCTTTGATTTCGTCGCTGTCGATGTGGAATACCGTAACGGCATTTTCGATGGCGGTTTCGGTAGCCACACGTTGAATCGATTGAACCACAATGCGTTTAGCCTCCTTGTTGGCAGTGAGTTTGGCATCGTCCATGATGTCGTTGATATAGGAAGCGGCAGCGGTTTTTGCCTCGTCCTTTAGCGACTCGATGAGTTTTTCCTTAGCCTCCTCGGCAGAAAGCCCCGACACATGTTCGAGAGTTTCTTGGATGTCGCGTTCGCGGCGGTCGAGTTCCTGCTTGCGCGAGTCGAGCACGCTTGCTTGGTTGTCGAGATTGAGCTTGAGAGTCTCGAGTTCGTTTTTCTTGCGTTGCAACTCGCCTTGAAGTTGGCTTAACTGGTTTTCTTTCTGCTTGTTGCGAGCCTCGGCTTGTTGAGCTTTTGCGAGGCGTGCATTGGCTTGTTTTTCGGCTTCCGATTTGATTTTAAGTTCCTCTTCTTTAGCTTCGATGAGTTTGTTCTTTTTAATCACTTCGGCTTGAAGGGCAGCCTCGTCGAGGATAGCCTTTGCCTTTGATTTGGTAATAGAGCGCAGCACGAAGTACCCGATAACGAGCACAATGAGAGCGGTGGCTGCGGCAGCAATTATTGTTAGATAAGTGTCCATTATAAAAAATAAAATATATAATAAATAAAAAAGCACTATCGCCACGCCAATCAGCCTTTGGCGGGAAACAGTGCGGTTAATAAAAACTCAAAAACAGCAGAGAAAAGAGCGATAACTACTTGGTGTTGATGAGAATATCATCGAGCTGATGCTCGAACTCATCCAACATTTTGGAAGTGTCGGCTAATTTACGCTCGTTAGCCGAGACTGTTTCGCTTGCTTTCTCCATCGTCCTATAAAGTTGTGAAGCAAATTTAAGCGCGATAACGGCAAGTTTGGTATTCACCGGCGACTTGTCGCCATCGATTTCGCTAAGTTGTTTCCACATCTCGTTCACCTTTTTGGCTCCATCGCGATAATATTTCTCCGAGGCTCTTTTGATATTGAGTTTAACGTCAAAAAGATTGCCGATGTTTATAGTTATTTTTATATCTTCGTTATTATCGGTCATTGCATCAAAATCATTCTTGTTTGAGTTGAGCGATGCACTTATCGACATCCCGCACTAATTGAGAAAGAATGGCGCGACTTTGAGCCAGTTGCTCGGGAGAATTTGCGAAAGCTCTAACGACATGGCTATATTCAAGGTCGGTTTTGAGCGTGTCTATCTCCTTTCTTAGTTTCCGGTTCTCGGCGTCTTTTTTCCGACAAGCCTCATCGAGTTCCTGCAAACGAGTCTCCAAGACCTTGTAGCGCTCGAGGAGGAGTGCCATTTTGCTACGAATGCGAGGCAACTTGTCTTCAAAATTTTCCGCCATTATTCCAATTTTTTACAAATATAGTGATAAAGATTGGAAAAACCTCAAATAAATGGGATTTTTTAATAAAAGTAGTCATTTTTTTATTAAAACAGCCTCGGAAATGCCTCTTGAAGGTGGAAAAATGCCATGATTGGGAATTTTAACCACTTTGTTTTTGCTGAATTGGAAAAAAGTTGTAATTTAGCAGTTCATTAATCTTTAAAACAACGCAAAATGAAGAATTCAATTACAGAAAAAGATAGAGAATTTCTGCGCCAGGCTTGCCGCCTCGCCGAGGAAAATATCGACCGAGGAGGAGGACCCTTCGGAGCAGTGATTGTGAAAGACGGCGAGGTGCTCTCGCAAGGTGCCAATTCGGTTACAATCGACAACGACCCCACAGCACATGCCGAGGTTAACGCTATTCGCAGTGCCTGTGCCAAGACCGGCAGTTTCAAACTCGACGGTTGCGTGGTGTATAGCTCGTGCGAGCCATGCCCGATGTGCCTCAGCGCCCTCTACTGGGCAGGAGTGAGCCGCATCTATTTCGGCAACACCAAGACCGACGCCAAGAATATCAATTTCGATGACAGTTTCATCTACGATGAGATTGACAAACTCCCCGAGGCTCGTTTCATTCCTTGCGTGAGAATCGACGAGCCGGAAGCCATAAAGGCATTCCAAAAATGGGAAAACAAGAGCGACAAAATTGAATATTAGTCGCGCTCCCTGCGCAATTCGCGGCTCTTTTTGAGCCGGTTGTGGAGCAGGTGAGTGAATTCATAGTTTTTCAGCCCCCACTTGGGAGATATGAGCAGGTGGGACGGCGATTGAGACACAAAGCGTTCGATGGCAATAGTGGAAGGAATAATTTCCACCCATCGAGCGCACATTTTTATATATTCCTCGACAGTCCAGTTTATCACCGAGAGCGATCCGTCGGCAACTTGCTTCGCCAGGCGGGTGCCGCGAATGAGTTGGAGTTGGTGAATCTTGATAGTATCGAGAGGGAGTTGAGCCACACGGCGAGCTGTTTCGACCATATCCTCGGTGGTTTCGCCGGGAAGACCGAGGATGAGGTGCGCGCCCACCGGGATGCCCCTTGCGTGGGTTCGGCGGATAGCCTCGACCGATTCAGCCCATGAGTGCCCGCGGTTGATAGTCTTGAGAGTGGAATCGTGGGAAGTTTCAACGCCATATTCCACCATCACGAAATGCGTGCGCGACAACGATTCGAGGTAGTCGAGGAGCGTGTCGGGCATACAATCGGGGCGCGTGCCGATGATAATCCCCACCACATCGGGTTGCGCAAGAGCCTCGTTGTACATGTCGCGGAGAGTGTCTATGTCGGCATAGGTATTTGTATAAGCCTGGAAATAAGCGAGATATTTTGTGTGGGGATATTTGCGGGCGAAAAACTGCTTCCCTTCTTCGATTTGCGCCGCTATCCCTTTCGATGGCTTGCAATAATCGGGGTTGAAGGTTTGGTTGTTGCAATAAGTGCAACCACCCACACCTTTCGAGCCATCGCGGTTGGGGCATGTGAAACCGGCGTTTATCGAAATCTTCTGCACCTTGAAAGGGAAGAAACGCCGAAGGAACGCAGCAAAATCGGTGTAAAGTTGCTCCTCTGCCATTTGCGGAATTTAGATATGAGCCGCTTTGTTCTCGAGATAGGCATCGAGAATGGTCATAGCCGCCATTGCTTCCACCACCGGAACCGCGCGCGGGAGCACGCAAGGGTCGTGGCGACCGCGGGCATGGAGTGTTGTGGGGTTGCCGTTGATGTCAACCGTCTCGACATCGCGCAAGAGCGTAGCTACAGGTTTGAACGCCACTCTGAAATAGATATCCTCGCCATTGCTGATGCCACCTTGGATGCCACCCGAATTGTTGGTGGCTGTGGCAATCTTTCCGTCGCGATTGATGAAATTGTCGATAACCTCGCTGCCGCGACGAGATGCGAAATCGAAGCCGAGACCATAGTCGAAACCTTTCACCGCGTTGATGCCGAGCATTGCAGCTCCGAGATTGGCGTGCAACTTGCCGAAAGCCGGGCTTCCGAGTCCTGCCGGAATCCCCTTGATAACACCGGTGATGATGCCGCCGACAGTGTCGCCCTCGGCTTTCACCTTCGAGATGAGGCTAATCATCTGCTCAGCCACTTCGGGGTCGGGGCAGCGCACAATGTTTGTATCGATTAGTGTGGGGTCGTAGGCGGTGTAGGGCTTGTTGAGCGTGATATTGCCCACTTGAGAGGTGAAAGCATACACCGATATGCCCAATTGCTCAAGGGCTTGCATTGCAAAAGCCCCGGCAACCACACGCGAGATGGTCTCGCGAGCCGACGAGCGACCTCCGCCGCGATGGTCGCGGATGCCATACTTCGCCGTGTAGGTGAAATCGGCGTGCGACGGGCGGAAGATGTCGCGCATATTGTCGTAGTCGCTGCTATGCTGATTGCTGTTTTCCACCACAAAACCAATCGGAGTGCCGGTGGTTTTCCCCTCGAATAATCCCGAGAGCACTTTCACGCGGTCGCTCTCGTTGCGAGCCGTAACGATAGCCGACTGTCCCGGACGGCGACGGTCGAGCATGTGTTGCACCTTCTCGAGGTCGATAGCCACTCCGGCGGGCATTCCGTCGATAACACCGCCGATTGCAGCACCGTGCGATTCGCCGAAGGATGTGAGGGTGAAAATGCGTCCAAAAGTGTTCATAATTCCGAAACTAAGTCTGTTATTGTTGCGTGCACATAATCGGCGAGAGCGATGGGGTTCACCTTGATTTGCAAACCTCGCACTCCGGCGCTCACATACACCGTCTCCTTGTCGCGGCATGAAGCGTCGAAAAACGTGGGAAACGGTTTTTTCATTCCCACAGGGGAGCATCCGCCGCGGATGTATCCGGTGGTGGCGAGGAGCTCCTTCATCGGAATCATCTCCACTTTCTTGTTGCCGCTCGCTTTTGCGGCTTTTTTGAGGTCAACCTCGCGGTTTCCGGGGATTACACACACCAGAAAGCCGTTTTTGTCGCCATGAAGCACGAGAGTCTTGAACACGCAGTTGATATCCTCGCCGAGTTGGTCGGCGATGTGTTGCGCTGCGAGGTCGTTTTCATCGACTTCGTAGGGGATGAGCGAGTAGGGGATTTTAGCCCTGTCGAGTAGCCTTGCGGCGTTGGTTTTGTTAATTCCCGCCATTAAAGTGCCGATTTTATTATCCGTTCATCGAGAGAAGGAGTTCATCGTTGTTGCGAGTGCGCTCCATCTGTTGCATGATAAATTCCATAGCCTCGATAGAGGTGCGGTCGCTGAGGAAACGGCGGAGAATCCACATACGGTTGAGGGTGTCGGGGCGGAGGAGCAAATCGTCGCGGCGAGTGCTCGAAGCCATGATATCGACAGCCGGGAATATGCGTTTGTTGGAGAGTTTGCGGTCGAGTTGCAGCTCCATGTTACCGGTTCCCTTGAACTCTTCGAAGATAACCTCGTCCATTTTCGAGCCGGTCTCGGTGAGCGCGGTGGCAATGATGGTGAGGCTACCGCCGTTCTCGATGTTACGAGCGGCACCAAAGAATCGTTTCGGTTTCTGGAGCGCGTTGGCATCGACACCACCCGAGAGGATTTTGCCCGATGCCGGCGACACGGTGTTGTAGGCGCGGGCGAGACGAGTGATAGAGTCGAGGAGAATCACCACATCGTGTCCACATTCCACAAGGCGTTTAGCCTTCTCGAGGACTATGCTGGCAATTTTCACATGGCGCTCGGCAGGCTCGTCGAAAGTAGAGGCGATAACCTCGGCATTCACGCTGCGCGCCATGTCGGTAACCTCCTCGGGGCGCTCGTCGATGAGCAGGATAATCATGTATGTGTCGGGGTGGTTCTCCGAGATGGCGTTGGCTATGTCTTTGAGCAACACAGTCTTACCGGTTTTGGGCGGAGCCACGATAAGTCCGCGCTGACCTTTACCGATAGGGGAGAACATATCCACGATGCGAGTGGAGATGTTGCACGACTTTCCGCTTGTGAGGTCGAATTTCTCATCGGGGAAAAGCGGCACAAGGTGCTCGAAAGGAACGCGGTCGCGCACAAATTCGGGTGTGCGTCCGTTGATGAGGTCAACATTGCAAAGGGGGAAATATTTCTCGCCTTCCTTGGGTGGACGAATCGGACCCTCGATAACATCGCCGGTCTTGAGGCCGTTTAGCTTGATTTGCTGTTGCGACACATAGATGTCGTCGGGCGACGAGAGGTAGTTGTAGTCGGATGAGCGGAGGAACCCATAGCCGTCGGGCATCACCTCGAGCACACCTGTTCCTTTGAGAATACCCTCGAAATTGTATTGGTCCTTCTCATCGATGATAGCATCGATTTGAGCCTGGGCTTGTTGCTGTTGAGCGAGTTGTTGGCGTTGCTTGCGGCTCAGTTTGCCTTGCTTGGGTTGTTGAGCGGGGCGTTCAGGTTCCGGCTCCTTAATTATAATAGGAGCGTTGGCGGCTTCCTCGGCAGCTTTACGAGCGGCTTCCTCGGCAGCCTTGGCAGCCTCTTCAATCTCCTCCTTGCTGCGAGGAGTGAAAAGTTTGCGTTCCGACTTAGAGGGGAAGAAATCGTTGAACGACGAGTTTCCGCCTTTGTTTTTCTTCTTGTTGCCACCACCGCCAAAGAGGTCGGCAAACGCGTTGTCGATGGGCGCAGCTTGCTGTTGCTGTTTAGGCTCTTCTTGAGGCTGTTCTTGCGGAGCCTCGGGGGCTGCAGCCTGCGGTTGAGCCGGTTGTTGCGGCTGCTCGGCAGGTTGTTGCGGAGCCGGAGTCTCGGAAGGGGTTACCTCGGCTTGTGGTGCCTCAGCTGGAGAATCGATGGCAGGCTTATCCTCCTTTTTCTTATTGGCTTGCTTCGATTTCTTGTTTTCCTTCTTTTTGGGCTGCTCGGCAGGATTGTCGTTCACCTTTTCGGGCTTCTCTTCGGGCTTTTGCTGCTGAGCGGATGAGTCCTCGGGCTTATCGGCAACGGCGGGAACGTCGTTCTTAGCTTCTTTCTTCTTCCTGCCGCGTTTCTTGGGCGCAGCGGGAGTTGCGGCCTGAGCTTGAGCCATGTCGATAGCCTGTTGGTCTAATATTTTGTAAATTAAATCGTCGGGCTCGTTGTTGTCAAACTTTTTAATACCCATAGATTCGGCAATGCTTTTGAGCTGTTCAACCGGCATTGCGTTAAGTTCATCGATGTTGTACATATATATAAATGTGGTATTCTACGGTATATGATGAGGGCACTAACTTTGTGCTACATCACAATACACTTGATACATTGAATTTGTTCAGATAGAAATAATGATAAAGGAAAAATGTCATCAACTGCCGATGACCATGTTTGAATTACACCGCAAATTTACTACATATTTTAGAAAAATGCAATAGTTGTGGGAAAAAATTATCAATTTTAAATCCGGGAAAGGCGCTTGAAGAGTCCGGGAAAGGCGCTTTGCAGTCATTTCCCGATGCGCAGTTTTAAATCTATGAGATATTATCATTGAATTTGCACTGTTTTCATTGGCTGTGATAATCGTGCAAAAGT
>SFER01000069.1 GCA_004557195.1 Bacteroidales bacterium
GTACCTACGAGACCTGCAGCGAGTTTGTCGCCCTTGGCATAAGTGTCAGTGATACCTTTGATTACAAACGACTTAGTGCCGTCGGTAGCAAAGATGTAATTGCCATACTTATCATTTTGTTGATATGTAACCACAACTTCGGTGTTGAGGCGTGCTACTCGGTTGTTGTCAAGAGCGAGGAGCTCGGTTACATTGGCAGCTTCGTCGGGAGTGATTACAGTTACTTCGTATGTCATCTCAATGCTTTCTGCAGCATCTTTCACTGCCTTGGCATGGATGGTTGTAGTACCGGTAATTCTAACACCTACCTCGGTATAGTCGATGTATTCGGCTGAGTCATTGAGGCGGTATTTGATTGTTGCGCCTTCGGTTGCGCTGGTGATTGTTACTATTCCGGGGGTGTTTACACCTTCGATGAATGTTTCGGATGATTGTGCAAACTTAGGATAGCGAACCGGGCTTAGCGGAGCTACATAGATAGTGGCAGTCTTGAGGAACAGATTGCCGGCAGTGGCGGTGAATGTTACTTCGTTGTCGTCACCTACCCATTCTGCCTCAAAGAAGCCGTCCATCTTTGAACCGAGTGTGAACACACCACAACTTACCTCGGGAGCGAAGATTGTTGCGCCCTTGAACACGATTTTTCTGATACCCATACCTTCGGGTGCAGCCACCTTGAATTGTCCGTTCTTGTAGATGCGAAGTTCAACACCGGGAGTTGCTTTGGCTGTACTATTGTAGAAACGAGTAGCAGTACTTCCTTTCTTCACGCTGGTGAATGTGATGCCATCAACGGTGAACGATGTGCCGTCGGCAATATTGACATATTTACCCGATGCCGGCGCGGTGATGCCGAATTGCTCGGTATTGGAGAAGTCGATGAATGTGAATGTAGATTCTACAGCCTCAAACGAGATGGGATACACCTTCAATGTGTTGCCATCTTTACTTGCCTCTACTGTTACAACGCCTGTGATGTTGTAGGTGCCGGCAAGAGGTGCCGGGAATTTAGACATCAAGTCGTAGGCAGAAATAGAACCTGTGGCATCTGCGAATATAGCATCATAAGAGCCGGCAGGTGTCACTGTTACATTCTTGATGTAAACATAGTGGGAGTCGTATGCCTCTGTGATTTGACTTACAGTAACAGTCTCGGGAAGGACAGCGTGAGAAGGTGTAGCGTCCTTTACTGTGCTTACCACCAATTTGAGAGTGCGGTTGTAATATGAATCGGTGTTTATGGTTACCTGTCCACCCACTCCGGCAGGAAGTTTATCGCCGTTGGAAACGGTCTTGGCGATGTCGCCTTGAAGCACTACATAGCCGTTGCCATCGGTTGCGATAACATATTTGCCATAGGCATCGGCTTGCTGGTGGCAAACGTAGAGGGGCACTGTGAAATAGGCATTTGTGCCATCCTCGAGAGCGTTAAACTCGGCAACAGATGCCACACCGGTTGCGGGATACACTGTGAATGTCGAAGACACTTCAATCGATTCGCCATCGCCCAAAACCGACTTGGCGGTTACCACTGTGCTTTCGGCAACGGAAATCGGAGCGGTGTATTCCTGATATTCGGGAGCCTGTGTGGTCTTGTACATTACCTTGGTGCCTTCTGCAGGAGTAGTAATTGTAACTGCCACCGGAGCGGTCATGCCCGAATAGTAAATACCACCGTTGGGAGTGATGGCAGGGTAGCGAACCGGTGATGGAGTGTCGAGAGTAACCACCATCTTGGTGATGCTCATACCGCCACCGAGAGTGAATGTCATTTCGGCGTCATCGCCAATCCATGTCGCGGTGTGGAAATTTCCACTGTTCTCACCCACAGCGAATGAGCCTACCGATGCGGTAACAGGATTGCTGAGGAGGGCTCCTGTAAATTCAATTTTCTTGATTGCAAGACCTTCGGCTGCCGAGAATTTAAGAGAACCTCCTTTGTAGCCGCGGAACTCAAGACCCGGAGTGGCAGCAGCTGTGCTCTTAAAGATACGGCTGTTTCCGCTCACGCTGGTGAACGTGAAGTTGCCCTGCTTAAATTCACTGCCATTGGCAATTTTAATGCTCCCTGTTGTTGGAGCGGTGTAGCCCATAGCGGCTAATTGCTCTGTGTCGGTGAAGTCGATTGTAACGACTTCGGCAAAAGCGGCACACACTGTTGTCGCTATTGCAAGTAGAGTAAGATAAAATTTGTTCATAAAAAAGGATTTAAAGTATTTAGTATGATGTATTTTCTAACGGCAAAAATAACAAAATTTAGTGAATAACAAATGAATATTGTTACATTCACCTAAATCAAGCAATTATTAATGTGTTTTTTTCGACTTTTTAACACCGCTATTATTGCCAAAGGTCGGGACGATTGGTAATTACAGCATCTACAGCGAGGTGCACCGTTTCGTCGGGCGATTCAAGTGTCCAGATTTTCACTTCCTTGCCATGTGAGTGGATGTCTTTTATCATCGAATCATCCACTCCGCCATAGAAGAAATTGAATGATTCTATATAATTATACTTTTCATAGTCAAACCGTGAGAAGGTTCCGTCGAATATCACCGGTATGAGTGGCAACTTGCAGAATAGGAGTTTCTCAAGGCGCACATCGGTGCGAATTGCGTGGATATTGGCAAGCACGGAGTCGTTGAACGACTGCACCACCACTCTGTCAATCATATTGTGAGCCTCGAGAATGTCGAGCATTTTTTGCTCAATTCCTTGATAGATGTCTTGGGTGCGCTTAATCTCTATGAGCAAGCGGCAGCGGTCGCCTACCAGGTCGAGAACCTCCTCGAGGGTGGGAATGGTCTCCGATGTGGCATTGCCTTCGGCATCAACAAGATGATGGGTGCGGATTTGCTCCAAGGTGAGTTCGCGAATAAGCCCCTCTCCATCGGTAGTGCGGTCGATGCTTTGGTCGTGGCACACCACCACAACACCATCGGCGGTGAGGTGGAGGTCTATCTCAATCATATCGGCACCGGCACGTATCCCCTTCTCGATGCAGGACAGGGAATTCTCCATCCCGATGCTTGCGCCGCCACGATGCGCAACCACTGTCAGCCCCTTGATTTCACCTGCCGAATACCCTTTGGCGGCAAAAAACAACGACGGAAACATTGCATACACCAGCAATGCCAATACAATGACAAAAAATATCGATAAAATGAGCATAACTTTCCTCATAAGAATTTTGGTAATCGAAATACTATGCAAAAATAATAATAAAAACAGAATAAATTGCTACTTTTGCACCGATTATTTCAAAACATATATTCGCATGAAACCAAAATTTTCAGTACTTGCGTGCATCGCGGCAATCGCTTGCAGCACTGCAACTATCCACTCTCAAGAGCCCTACCAAATGGTGGTTGTTACCACAGCGAGCGGGAATCTGCTCAAATTCGACCTCTCGGAAGGGGTGAATGTGGAATTCACCGACACGGAAATGAAAATCACAGGCACCGACAACCAGGCGGCTCTGCCTCTCACCGATTTTGCCAGGTTTGACTTCAGCACCGAAAACGCTGGTGTTGACAATACGTCCACCGATGCCGTAAAAATCACGCTGCGCGGCGGCTCGTTGAGCATCGCCGGGCTGCGACCGCAATCGGCAGTGGGCATCATCGCGCCCAACGGCGCCACTGTGGCAAGCGCGCGATGCGACAATTCGGGAGCATACACATCCCCTGCCCTCCCTGCCGGAGTGTATATCGTAAAAACAGAATGTTCTACTTTTAAAATCGCAATAAAACAATGAAAAAGATAGTTTTAACTCTCGCTGCCTCTCTCATTGCACTATCTGCTGTGGCACAAAAAGTTGTGGTGTATCCCAAAACCGGCGAAGCAATCACCTACAATATGGAGGAGATAGACCACATTGAATTTCTCCCCGCTTCCTCCGAGCCAAGCGATGAAAAATCATTCACTGTGCAAGAGTTCTTCTGCACAAATGGCGAGAACCGCATTTATGGCAAATTCTATCGCCCGAAGGGTGTCGAGACCGGGGCGAAACTACCCACCGTTATTCTCTCTCACAGCGCCAATCTCACTGCCGATGCTATGAACGCCTATGCTTCGGCTATCGCCGAGGATGGAATGAATGCCTATGCGTTCGACTTCTGCGGTGCATGTGAGGAAAGCCGTAGCGACGGAAATACCGAGGAGATGACCGTGTTTACCGAGGTGGCAGACTTGAAGGCGGTTATCGCCTGCATCAAGGCTGCTGATGGCGTGGATGCCGACAAAATCTGTCTGCTCGGCTCGAGCATGGGCGGACTTGTTTCGGCTCTCACTGCCGAAGACGAAACGCTCGGTATTAAGGGCTTGATTCTTTTCTATCCCGCTTTCAATATCCCCGACCTTATCGCCATGCTCGACTCGTTTGGTGGCAGTCTCGGAAACCTTGGCGGACTTGGAGGCAGCACCGGGATGGGTTACAGCGAGGCTTTTTGCAATGCCATGCGCGGATATGACGTATATGCCAACATCGGCACTTTCCCCCGCCGTGTCGCAATTTTCCACGGCTCGGAAGATATTATTGTCAAGATTTCCTACTCGGAAAAAGCAGTTGAGAAGTATCCCGACGCTACCTTGTTCACTATCCAAGGAGCAAACCACGGTTTCAATTCCGACAATCTCGGCAGTTTCGGCTCGATGATGGGCGGCAGCGCAGACTACGACAGCCAGGTAATCCCCGAAATGCTCAACCAGTTGCACATAGCCCTCACCCCAACCCGATAAGAACCGCAGGAATGCTAAAAGGAGTGGCTCGACAACGCGCCACTCCTTTTATTATCTATTTTGACTTAAACCTTATTTCAATTTTTCAATGAAGTTTCTCAAATCGGTATTGTTGGGGTCGAGTTCGAGGAACTTGAGATACCAAGCCTTAGCCTCTTCTTTGTTGCCGTTCTGGAGAGCGTAACCACCGAGGTAGTTGTAGATTTCCATATAGGCATCGGCATGATTTGTGATGTTTTCGGGGTCTTTGTCGAGGAGAGCGAGGAGAGCCTTGTAGGAATCAAGTGCGCGACCACCCTTGAAGCTTGTTACACCGTCATACACCATTTCGATACGAGCCTTACGTTGCATGATACGATAGTCGTCGGGAACACGCTCGAGCACGATGTCGATATATTTGATACCTTTTTCGAAGGCATCAGCCTTAGCGATAGAATCGGTTGTAGTGGCTACAACTGTCTGATATTTACCTGCAAGAACGAAGAGGTCGTTGGTCGACTCATCGACAACATCGACATATTTCTGGTAGTATTCTGCCGATTTGACATATTCTTTGTCGTCGGCATAAGCAGAACTGATGTCTTTAAGGATGTCGGTCTTTTCGGGGTTGATTTCATAAGCCTTTATAAGGGCAGCGTAATGCTCTTCTTTTTTGCCAACATTGAGAAGCACTTCGGCATAGGTTGTGTAGTCGTTGCTTGAGTACTTGTTCTTGGGGTCGGTGCTTCCGAAGAAGTTGCCTGCGAGCGCGTAAGCCTCCTCATATTGCTTCATAGCGGCTTTGTTGAGGAATACGATACGCTTCATAAGGAATGCGTTGGGGTTTTCAGAGAGGATTTTCTGTGCAAGGTCGTATGACTGTTGATATTTCTCACCGAAGTAGAGAAGCACGGCATAGCGTTCCTCATCCTCTTTGAAAGAGTTGGGATTCTTGATGTATTCGCCATACACCTGAGCGGCGCGGGTCCATTCGTCGTTCTCGTAGAGTTTCTCAGCGAGTTCGCGTTGAGCAAGAGCCGAATTGGGGTTGGCGGCAACGAGCGATTCGAGTTTGGAGATAGCCACGCGGGGATCTACATTGAAATATGTGTTGGCATATTTCACATAAGCCTCGGTGCAGTTGGGGTCGAAAGACTCAGCCATTTCGTAGTAACCGGCAGCGTCGCCCCATTTCTTTTCGGCAGCGAGCATGTCGCCTTCGAGGATGAAGGGAGCGGGATGGCGTTTGTTCACCTTCTTGGCAGCCTTGATGTTGTCGGCGATTTGCTTAGCATAAGCAACCGGGTCGGCGGCAACATATGCGCGTGCAATCTCAACGAGGAGTACAGCATCTTTCTTTGCCTTCGATTTGGCTGTCTTGAAGAAGTTTTCGGCACCTTTCACATCTTTATTCTTGAGGGCGATGGCGCCAAGGCCCACATAGTTGTAGCCATTTTCGGGATTGGCTGCGATACCTTTGTCGAAGCAAGCCTTTGCCTCTGCCACATTGCCTTCTGCCATTGCCACTTGTCCAAGGTAGTAATATGCCAGGGCTTTGTCGGTGTCGGCATTGTTAAGGTTGCGGTTCAAGAGAATTTTGGCTTTCTCAAACTGATTTACTTTGTAATACTCAACACCATCTTTGTAGCCTTGAGCAAACAGAGAAGTTGTGCAGAAAAGCACTAAAAGAGCAAATACGAATCTTAATTTCATTGTTGTAAATGTTTATTTGTTTGATATTATTTGATTTTCTAATTGAGATTTACCATTCGCGGCTGGATTGTCGCCGGGAGCACTCCGGTCTGCTGGATGATTTTCTGTCCGTTGAACCCGGTTACAAACGAGAAGAATCCGTGTGGCAGGCTGCCCATCACTCCGGCGCAGATTGCGTATATCGGGCGATAGAGCGGATAACTGCCGTCGTAGATATATGCCTGGTAGGGCTTGAATGCCTCTATCGAATCGTCGCGGCGCACCTTGAGCACCTTGATGTTGGTGTCGAATTCGGTTTGCGTTACGTCGTTTTCCTTGAGGTTGGCAACTCGCTCCTCTATCGACATGGTTTTAGCTTTCATGTCGCTGCTCACCCAGCTCACTCCGATGATTCCGATTGCGCCTTTGCGCTTGGCGACAGCCTCATACACTTCGGGAGTCGAGCCTGCGGCATAGACATTCTTGGCAAAATCGGCTCCGGCAAGCAGAGAGTCTTTCATATAGCGGGCGGTGCTTGAGCCTTGGTGGTCAAACACTACGAGGATGCTGTCGAGCTTGGATGGTGAGAGTTCGTCCCAGCGGGTTACCTTGCCCGAGAGGATTTCACCGATTTCGCTCATCGAGAGGATTTCAATCGGGTTTTTAGGATTGACAATCAGCGCGATTGCATCCACTGCAATCTTCTGGGTGAAGCATGTGCCGCGTTCCTGGCGCACATATTCCACCTGCTCGGGCTTCAACTGGTGGGCTGTTACGATAAACTGTGTTTTTAGCGAGATGAGCGAGTCGATTGCAGCGTGCTCATCGGCATAAATCGGGATGATATTCGCCTTGGGATAGGTGTATTCAAACACCTCAACTTCCTGATTGATGATGTTTTGGAAACTTTCGTCGCAAACGATGCTGATTAAGCCCGAAGTGCTTGTGTTCTGCGGCTTGGGACGATTGCCACAAGAGGAGAAGATAGCCATCGATACCACACAAGCAGCTATCACTGCAGCATCCGAGCCTTTGCGACCGAAGAAACGGCGAGTTGCCTTGAAGCGGGGGTCGAAGAGGCGCTCGGCGCGCCAAATGCCGTAAACGATAAATACGGTTGCCATGACATAGCGCATCCACTGCCATTCAAATTGGAAAAAGTCGATGAGCACCAGCGCTCCCATTCCCAGGTAGATGGCAATCATGAAAATGCCGAAGACAAGGCGCATTCCCTTGGGGGATCTGTCGATATAATTGTCGTTAATGTTTTCGTCCATTGCTCAATGTTTTATATCAATTAAAAACAACTACAAATATAATAATTGTTTATCGAAAGCCCTATAAAACGGGCAAAATATTTGCTATAAAAAATATTTTTGTAAAGATAATCAAAAAAACAGGAAGTATAGCAAATAGGATGCCTCAATTATAAAATCTTAACTCAATAATGCGAAAAAGCCCACATTCCCCACCAATCCCCACTCCCCGCCGTGCACACGCCGCGCAACCGGGCGCCGCGCCCGCCCCAGCCTCCTATCTCTGCAAAAAATAGAATCGCCTATTAGCACTATTGAGCCTATTAGCACTATAAGTCACAAAAAAATAGCAGTAGCAGGTACGCAGCGCCTGCCCCTGCCCCTGCCCCTGCGCCGAAGCGGAGACGATGCCCAAAGGCGGACATTTCCGCCACCCCGGCAGGCGGTGGCAGCCGTGCGTAGCCCCGTATTTCGCCGACCTGGGCGTCGGCGACATGCGGGGTGCACCGAGCCCGTCCCCAATCGCCACCCCGGAGGCGGTGGCAGGCAGTCCGCATTCGATAGCACGCTCCACAACATCACAGGGGCGTACCGTTGGCACACATTCTGCATGAGTGGCTCACTCTATCCCGGCACAACTGAATTAGTGCCGGGGTTGCCAAGAGATAGAGAGGGATAGAGAGCCAAAGGTACGCCCCTCGAAGCAACCAAGTGAACCCTCCACCGAGCGCAGCGCACTCCATAAACACAAAAAAGCGGGGCGCTGAGCGTCCCGCTTATATTGAGTGAAAAGAGTGTCGATTAGTTGGCACCTTGGAGTTTGAAGGCAACAGGGAGAGTGTACCACACGTTCACTGCCTGACCGTTCATCTTACCCGGGATGAATTTCGGGAGGCTCTTAACAACGCGGATGGCTTCTTTGTCGAGGTCGCGGTCAACGCTACGAACGACTTTCACTTCACCGATTGCTCCGGTTTTGGTTACAACGAATTGAACGATTACGCGTCCTTGAACATTGTTTTCGATTGCCATTGCAGGGTATTGGATGTGCGAGCTGAGGTATTTCATAAGTTCGGCATCACCACCCGGGTATTGAGGCATCTGTTCTACAGAGCGGAATACTTCTTCTTTTTCGGGTTTCTTCTCTTCAACGATAACTTCGTTTTTGTGTTCGCGAACAACTGTACGGTCGTCGGTACCTTGGTCGAAGTTAGTCTGACCGAAAGCAGTTTGAGTTTCGGCAAGTTCGTCTTGAGATTTGATTTCATCTTCGGCAGTCACTTGGCTGTCATCTACGATAGCAAGTTCGGTAACCTTCACAGTGTTGAGGATTTCCTCGGGAAGAGCCTCGGGTTGTTCCATTTCAACCTTGGTGTTCTCTTCTTCGGGTTCTTCTTCTTCGGCAGCGGAGGTGTCGATAGTAACGAGTTCCTGGCTTGCTTCATCCTTGATATCGGCTTCGGCGATGATGCGTTGCACCTCTTGGAAAAGGAGTACAAGTCCCATGATAAGAGCGAGACCGATAACAACGATAATCATAGACTTATTGTGACGACCGGCAGATTTCTGACGGAGTTCGTAAGCTCCATATTCTTTGTTGCGTCCTTCGAAAATCAGGTCGCGCCATTCTTTTGATGAAAGATCTACATCTTTAGCCATAATTCTTAAATTTAACGATTAAACATATACGACCAATCACCTATTTTTTGAGATTACGAGCTTTCAGTTCCATCATCATAGCCGAGTCGGTAGCATTGATACGGTCGATTTGATAACGGCTGATACTGTTGATCTGCATTTCGTCGAGAGCGCTGATAAGGTTTTCATACGAGGCGTTGGGAGTAGCCTTGATGATAACGATAGGACGTGTGAGAGTGGAGTCGTTACGGATTTCACGCGCACGTTTTTGATAGGTCTCATCGTCGATTTTTTTATCGCGCCATTCTGCCTTGAGGACATTGATTTTTTCGATTACCTTGGTGTTACGATCGTGAAGGATGCGACGCAAGCCGCGAGTTTCACCATTCTCATTACCGAGGAATTCGGTTTCCTGCATTTTGTTGGTAAAACGTTCCCAGCCCGCATCATAGTCAATATACTGAGTGCCGTCTGCATCGTGGAACGTTTCCTGGATGCTCTTCATAAAATCACTGGCTTCTTTGTACTTTTCAAAGGAAATCAAAGGCATCAGCGCCGCAAAGCTGTTCCAGCCAAAGGGCGCGGGCCCCTTCCAGGGCAGCGCAGGCCGGATTGCCGCATTGCAGGCCCC
>SFER01000070.1 GCA_004557195.1 Bacteroidales bacterium
CCGGCTGCCGGCTTAATAGCCACCGGCTTGCCTTCTTTCGCAATCGGTATTACTACTCGCAACTCCACCTCTTTGTTGGTGAAACAGATTACAATGTTATCGGTTTCGCCAATGCTCTTTTTGAAATTGATAAACGCCTTGGTCTTTTCATCCTTCACGACATATTTCACTATATCGTTGCTCGGAAGGATGTTTACATCTTCGCCAAGTGTAGTTCCAAATGCCGATGAAGTGCTATAGAGTTGTTTCTTGTTGTCGGCGCTCTTGATAGTGAGACCGTCGGGCGAGAAATACATATTAATAATGGTGGCATCTTTCTTAAACGGCACCGCTTCGAGGGTGATTGTAGAGACATGCTTGCCATTCTCTTCGGTGTTCACCTCTTCATTCACCACCTGCTCGGTAGTTGTGCTGTCGGCGGGCACCTTTTCCTCCTCGTCGGTTGGTTTGTTGGAGCAATTCTTGAAAACAAATGCGCCAATCAACACTACAGCAAGCACAGCAAGGGCTATCAAGCCGATTTTCACCATTTTGTTGCTATACCACGCAGGTTTGCCACCGTCGTTGTTGCCGGTGCTTGCGCCTGCCACCTTGGGGGTAACGGAAAATTCGACAATTTGCGCTGTGATGTTGTCTTTTCCTCCATTCTGTCGGGCAAGTTCCACAAGGGCATCGACTCGAGCCTGCGACCTCATGGTCTGCTGCTTGCTCACAATCTTGCCGATTTCCTTGTCGGGGACCATACCGCTCAAACCGTCGCTGCACAGCAAGAAGCAGTCGCCTGCCTCGGGACGGATGGGCGCGGCTGCCACGGTTGCAGGGCGCATATCGGCGAGACCGAGTGCATTGGTGATGACATTCTTCTGCGGGTGGTGCTCGGCTTGCTCGGGTGTGATTTCACCGGCATCTACAAGCATCTGCACATAACTTTGGTCGCGTGTGAGTTGCTTGATGGTGTGGTTGCGCACCAAGTAGATGCGGCTGTCGCCCACACTGCCGTAATACACCATGCCGCCGCGCACAATCACCATTACGCAGGTCGAACCCATCCCCTGGAGTTCGGGACGAGCCGCTGCTGTCTGCAAAATGGCACGGTTGGCATTGTCGATTGCCGCTACTATTGCGTCAAACGGATTTTGGAAATATTGAGCCGAGAGGAAACTTTTGATAGCATTGACTGCAGTTTGCGAAGCAACCGCTCCGCCCACATGACCGCCCATGCCATCGCACACAGCGGCAACGAGACCATTCTGGCAGGTGAAATTTATCATGCTGTCCTCATTGGCGGCACGCACACACCCCACATCGGTTCGTTCCGATACATGACAATAATTAAATTCCTCGTTCATAATCATTTAATTTTAGGAATAGCCCAGAAAATCAATCGGGTATCACCCATTTTAATTACATCGCCGGTGTTGATTCTCACTTTTTCGCCTGCAAATTCGCCATTTAGATAAGTTCCGTTGGAGGAGTTTTGGTCGATGAGCCAGAAAACGCCTTCGGCTTCGCGATAAAGCACCATTGCGTGCTCACCCGAGATGTTATTGTCTTTTGTGAGAGGGATATCGCATGTCGAGCGGCGTCCGATGAGGTTTTTACCCTCAAAAAGGCGGAAAATATCGCCGAGAGGATTGGTGTCATACGATACAAGCACGCCGATAACCTTGCGTCCCGCAGGACCGTTGCCCGAACCGATACTTGTGCCGGCATCGTTCACGCGCTGGATTCTTGTGTGGCCGCCACCCATGTCTGCAGGATCGATGGTTACTGTTCCTGCCGATGTGGCAGCACTTTCACCTCCACCCATAGGCACATTGCCTATTGTCTGTGTTCTGCCATCGTTGCCACCGCCTTGTGGATGGTCAACCAATGTGCCACCGCCTTCATTTCCTCCTGCATTAAACACTGTTTCACTACCTGTCGAGGGACAAAGTGGGCAGTGATCACCATATATACTCTCATCATAGAGATGACCGTTTTTGCATCTTTTTGTTGCCATAATATCAATATTTTAAGGGTTAATTATTCTTGTTGATTTGTTATTTGCCAAATTCTGCCGCTTTAATGGGGCTGATGGCGAAGTTGTAGCCTTGTGTTACATCGGCATAGCCCGATACAACCACTCCGGCAAATTTGCCATACTTGTTGAATACCGGTGAGCCGCTTGCTCCGTGGTGCACCGAAATATTCATGCCATAGAGGTATTCGCCACACTCTTGTGTGATTTTGCCATCTTGATTGTTTGCCTCAAGACCGATTGAGGTGCTGCCAAAGGTGAGTCCTTGCGGGAATCCGATGGTGTAGAGCTCGGAGCCGAGTTTCATCTCTTCGGCTGTTGCCGCTGTGTTGAGGTCGATGAGGTTTACAACTTCCGATGGTGTTTTCTTGCTGTTGAGCTGGATGATGGCGAGGTCGAGCTCGGCATCTTTGCTCACTTTGATGATTGAGCAGGGCGAAAGGTCCTCGCGAGTGGATAGGTGGGTGTCGTTGATGGCTATGCCAATATAGCCGACTTTATATTCCACGTTGATTTTGTCAACAAACGACATCACCTGTGCGCTCACGCCAAACATTGAGTAAAGCGCGTTTTGGATCGCCTTCTTGATTTTCTCGCAGTTGGCTTCCACATTGGGGTCGGAAACCACATGGCGGTTGGTCATGAGTTTGCCATCTTGCGAGATGAAGAAACCTGTGCCTGACGATGCCATCGGACCGCTGATTTTTGCCTCACCGTTCTCGTCGATATTCCAATAGGTGGTGTTCTCAAACACCTCGCCGAGTGGCTTGCCGTCCATTGTTGCCACGTATGCCGATTCCACATAGATAAGCGCCTCGCTCTTCTTGTAGTGAGAATAGATTTCCTCTGGAGTCCATGTCTTCGGTCCGAGAATATACGGCAATAGGAAATATGCCACCACAGCGAGCACCACTACAGCCACTCCGCTCAATGAAGCGATAAGCACGGTGTTGTTTTGTTTCTTTTTCGGTGGCACAATGCCGCCTCCGCCGCCTCCGGGGATGAGGTGCTCCCATTGCAACGGGTATTTATTTGCAAGCATAACACGATCGCCGCGCTTGAGCACTGCCGAGCCTGTGATGCGCGCGCCATTCACAAATGTGCCATTGGTGGAGTTGAGGTCCGAAATCACCACGTTGCCGTCGGGACCAACCGACAGACGGGCATGGTGAGACGACACGTCGGGATAAGACATCACATTTGAATTGTCGGTTGCGCGTCCCACTGTCATTCCTCCGAGACCGCCACCCACCGACACGCGGGTGCGACCGCCGCCATTGCCTGCCGAAGCCGCTGCCTTTGTCCAGTCAAACGGCACATTGCCAAGCATGATGCTGTCGCCTTGGCGTATAAAGGTTTCTACAACTATTTTCTTTCCGTTTACAAACGTGCCATTGGTCGAATTCAAATCTTTGATTGAAGCACGTCCATCGTCATAGATTGTTAAGATTGCGTGTTGTTGCGACACTGCGGGTGAGGTCAAGGTGTAATCGTTGCTCGAACTGCGCCCTATTTTGATACTTTTCATAAGGAAATGGTTTATAGTTTTGCTTACAAATTTACACCTAAATAATAAAAAACGCAAATAAAAATAGGCTCAAAATTATCAAATTATGAAAAATAAAACAATTTGTCGGTTATTGGTGCTTATTTGCGCATTTTCGGTGCCTATTTGACTTCACACTCTGTTGAATCTTCTTCTACACTCCACCAAATTTCATGAAATATGCGGCTATTTCGATTAAATGTATTAGTTTTGTATTGAAATTGAAATGTATGGATGTGGCTAATGAAATTTTCAACCGTTCCCAACTTATTCTCGGGAAAAAGGTGATGGAGCGTCTCGCTGCCGCGCGCGTGATTGTGTTTGGCGTGGGCGGCGTGGGGAGTTGGTGCGTCGAAAGCCTTATTCGCACCGGGCTGACGCACATTACCATTGTGGATAGCGACCGCGTTGCCGCCTCGAATATCAACCGCCAACTCATGGCTACCACCGCCTCGGTGGGCGAGGTGAAGGTGGAGGCTCTCAAGCGCAGACTGCTCGACATCAACCCCAATGCCGAAATCAACGCCATCCGCGACATCTATTGCGCCGACACCGCCGCGGGTTTCGACCTTTCGCAATACGATTTCGTTATCGACGCTATCGACAGCATCGAAAACAAGGTGTTGCTCATCAACAATGCTTGCGATGCGCCCGGAAAGCCGGTTCTCTTCTCGTCGATGGGCGCCGCCCTTAAATCCGACCCCACCCGCATCTCGACAGCCGAATTTTGGAAGGTGGAGGGGTGCCCGCTCGCCGCTGCGCTGCGCCGCCGTTTCAAGAAATCGGGACACCGCCCGTCGCGCAAGTTCAAATGCGTGTTCAGCCCCGAATTGTTGCCCAATCGCGGCGACACCACGCCGCCCGAGCGCAACGAAAATGGCGACATCGAAAACCTCGATTGGAATGCCCGAAAGGCTCAAATCAACGGCTCGCTCCCACACGTCACCGCGGTGTTCGGTTTCACTCTCGCATCGCTCGTGGTGAACAAAATTTATGATGAAACTTATAAAAATCAATAGCTTATGGAATTTGCGTTTATCATTATCGGCATTGCAGTCGGTGCACTTATTGCATGGCTCTTTGCCAAAGCGAAATCGGGAAAAACCGCGGCTCGTATTGAGTTCCTCGACAAGGAAATCGAGCAGTTGAAGGGGCAGTTGGATGCCGCAACCGGCAAATGCGATGCCTTGTCTCGCGACAACAACGATTTGAATGTGGCTGTCGCTTCGGCATCAAACAATCTGGATAATATGCGCAAAATCGTGGAGGAGAAAGCCGCCGAAATCCTGCAACTCAAAGAGGACTACAAAACCGAAATCGAGAAGATTAACGCCGACCACGAGAGGCGCATCGCCACCCTGAAAGAGGAGTTTGCTGCCGAGAAGGAGCGCCTCATCGCCGATTTCGCCACTCAAAAGGCTGACCTGCAAGCCAATTTCCGCAAGCAACTCGACGACCGAACCGCCGCCGACAACCGCGCCATAGAGGCTCTCGAGACTAAATACCGCGAGCAAATTGCCCTCCAGGAGCGCCAGTTCCGCGAGGCTATCGAGAAGGCTACCGAACAACTCAAAAACACCACCAACGAGATGCTCAAGGAGCGCCAGGAGGAGTTCTCCAAAGCGAGCAATTCCAATATCGGTCAGATTCTCGCTCCTCTGCGTGAGTCAATGGACAAAATGAAGGATGCTCTCGAGAAAAATAACGAGAAAAACACTTCGCTCGGCGATTCTCTCAAGGATAATATCACCAAACTTATGGAGCAAACCGCCGCGGCTAAGGAGAGTGCCGACAACCTTACTAATGCGCTCCGCCACCAAACCAAAATGCAAGGCGACTGGGGCGAGACGGTCCTCACCGAACTCCTTGAATCTCAAGGTCTCATCAATGGAATCCACTTCGACACTCAGTTTGTTATTCGCGATAAAGCCGGAAATGTGGTGAAGACCGACGAGGGCTCTTCGCTCCGCCCCGATGTGATTCTTCACCTCGACACGCAACGCGAACTCATCATCGATGCCAAGGTGTCGCTCTCGGCTTATCTCGACTATGTAAATGCAGAGGATGACGCCTCGAAGGCCGCTGCTTTGCGTCGCCACATCGCCAGCATAAACGCTCATGTCGAAGAACTCTCCAAGAAAAGTTACGAACAATACATCATGCCGCCCAAGGTGAGCCTCGACTATGTGATTATGTTTGTCCCAAACACCGGCGCGCTTTGGCTTGCATTGCGCGAACAGCCCGACTTGTGGCGCAGGGCGATGGAGAAGAATGTCTATATCGCCGATGAGCAAACGCTATATGCCGCTATGCGCATCGTGAACATGACATGGACCCAGATTCGCCAAGGCGAGACTCACAAAAGGGTGTTCGACATCGCCGACGAGATGCTCTCGCGTGTCAACAAACTTCTCAACTCGTTCTCTGCCATCGGCGATTCTATCAAGAAGGCACAAGACAATTACGATTCTGCTCGAAAACTTATCACCGAGGGCGGTCAGAGCATCGTTACTTCGGCTAACAAACTCATAAATCTTGGCGCAAAGGTGAAGAAGGATTCTCGCAACAAGTTGAGCGTCTATCTCACGGATGTGGCTGAGGTTGCGCCTCTTGAATTGCCTCAAGACTCGGAAACTCCGACCGACGAACCCGACAATAACGAATAATTTTTCACTCTAAGAATATGACACTTACAAAACTTTTACTCATTACTACAATGCTATTCACCGGCAGTGCCGCGGCGCAGTTGAAGTATCCTGCCGCCGCTACCGATAATGTTATCGACGATTATTTCGGAATCAAAGTTGCCGACCCATACCGTTGGCTCGAGAACGATTCCTCCGATGCCACCGCCGCTTGGGTCGCAGCCCAAAACGAGGTGTCTTCGGCTTATTTGTCCAAAATCCCATTCCGCAACGCTCTGAAACAGCGCCTCACCTCGCTCTACCGCTACGAGCGCATGGGCGCACCTTTCAAAGTGAAGGGAAAATACTATTTCTTCCGCAACAACGGACTCCAAAACCAGGATGTTCTGTATGTCCAAGATGCTCTCGATGCCGAGCCGCGCGTGTTTTTCGACCCTAACACTCTTTCCGACGATGGCACTGTGGCTCTCAACAGCATCTCTTTCTCGGAAGACGGAAAATACTTTGCCTATGTGATTTCTCGCAGCGGCAGCGACTGGAACGAGATTTTCGTTGCCGAAACCGCCACCGGACGTCGCCTCGACGACCACATTATGTGGGCTAAATTCACCGGTGCGGCTTGGTGTGGCGACGGCTTCTTCTACAGCGCCTACGATGCCCCGGAAGATGGCGTGTACTCCTCGAAAAACGAGTTCCACAAGGTGATGTATCACAAAATCGGCACTCCGCAAAGCGCCGACGTTCTCGAATATAACGACACTAAAAACGCGCTCATGTTCCACAACTGCGGTGTGAGCGACGATGAGCGTTTCGTTTTTGTATATAAGTCTCTCGGCCACGGCAATGCGATTTATGTGAAGGACATGCGCGCCGCCCATCCTTCCTACAAGGTCCTTGTCCCGAGCCTCGAAGATGAGTGCCAGGTGATTGCAAGCGACGACAAGTTCATCTATATCCTCACCGCCGCAGGTGCGCCGAAGCGCAAGATTATTTCGATTCCGGTCGATGATTTGCGCTCCGAAGCGCAGCGCGATTTCATCCCCGAAGGCGATTATGTAATCTCTTCGGTGGCTAAAACCGCACACAATTTCATTATCACCTACGAAATCAATGCCTGCGACCACCCGCAAGTGTTCTCGCTCGAGGGAAAGCACCTCTACGACATAGAGTTGCCGCTCCCAGGCTCGGTGGGCATCTCGGCAAGCGAAAGACACGATGAGGTGTTCTACCGTCTTTCTTCCTACACCTCTCCCGGCACGGTCTATAGCCTCGACATCGCTTCGGGTCGCTCCACTCTGCTTCGCGCCCCCGAAATGGCTTTCAACCCCGACGATTTCACCACCCAACAAGTGGTGTATAATAGCAAAGACGGAACACCAATCCGAATGTTCCTCACCTATAAAAAAGGGTTGAAGCTCAACGGCGACAACCCCACTCTCCTCTACGGCTACGGAGGCTTTAACATCAGCCTCACCCCGGCTTTCAACGCCCGAATCATCCCGTTCCTCGAAGCCGGCGGAATCTATGCCGTTGCCAACCTTCGCGGTGGCTCGGAATATGGCGAGGAATGGCACCAGGCGGGCACGAAACTCAACAAGCAGAATGTCTTCGACGATTTCATTGCTGCCGCCGAGTGGCTCATCGCCCAAAAATACACCTCACCCAAGCGCCTCGCCTGCAACGGCGGCTCAAACGGCGGCTTGCTCGTCGGTGCTGTGGTGAATCAGCGCCCCGACCTTTTCGCCGCTGCTGTTCCGCAAGTGGGTGTTATGGACATGATGCGCTACCACCTCTTCACAATCGGCTGGAACTGGGCGGGCGACTATGGCAGAAGCGACGATAGCCCCGAAATGGCTGAATACCTCCTCAAATACTCTCCCCTGCACAACATTAAAAACGACGGCACCCCCTACCCTGCCATCCTCGTTACCACTGCCGACCACGACGACCGCGTTGTCCCCGCCCACTCGTTCAAATACGCTGCCACTCTCCAGGCAAGCAACACCGGCAACAACGTCAAAATCATCCGCATCGACAGCAAAGCGGGTCATGGAGGCGGCAAACCCATCTCAAAAATCATCGATGAATACACCGACATCTACAGTTTCATCATGTATCATTTAGGCATGACGCCCAAATGGAAATAACCGCACAAACCGGCATTTTTGCAAAAAAATCGATATTTTATCGCAAATTGTTTGCGTGAATACAAATAAAGTATTATCTTTGCACTCGCTAAGCAAATCAGCTAAGTGCCCGGAGAGGTGGGTGAGTGGCTGAAACCAACAGTTTGCTAAACTGTCGTAGGAGTAATCCTACCACGAGTTCGAATCTCGTCCTCTCCGCCAAGTCCTGTAAATCCCCGATTTACAGGACTTTTTGTTTCCTGGGATGCTACAAAAATGGTGTTATGTAGAAAGGGATGCATTTGAGTGCGCCATCTTTGCGCATGTCTTTGCCATGAATAAGGTATGACTGCTGTATTCGCGCCGAGTACTTCTTTACAAAGTTATCAATGGAGGGATGCTCTTTCGACTGAGATGACTTTACCTCAATAACACTCACCTTGCCTCCATCAGGTATCAGAAAATCAACTTCGTAGTTTCGCTTTCCATTCTCCGTGGGCCATGTGTGATAATATAGTTTCTTGCCTGAAGCAACAAGCATCTGTGATACAACATTCTCATATACATACCCAAGATCGGCTGTAAGCTTATTGGTAAGCAATTTTTGATAAATCACATTACTTGTGAAGTCAGAATCCCAAAAGGCAAGCGTAACAAACAATCCGGTATCTCCACAGAAGAGTTTGAAGCAGTCTTTGTTGATGTGCATGGCGAGTCCGGCGCTGGGGTCGTTGGAATGATACGCGACATTTGTCGTCATAGACTCTCTCAAAATAGAAAGAGCCTTTGTCAGCCTGTCCGCTCTTCCTCCTTCTATGACGCTTGAAACGAGGTAGCGTGATGCGTTGGTGTTCAACTGGGCAGGAATTGCATGAAACATCATTGAGGTCTTTCCCGAGGGGTCCAATTCGTAGAAATCGGCATCATACAAATTGATGATATTTCTCTTCACTTGGTCAAC
>SFER01000071.1 GCA_004557195.1 Bacteroidales bacterium
CAGTATCAAATTCAAAATCGAAGGTATAATCTATTTTATCACCCTCGACGAACGCGACACCGATCCGCTTTACTACACGATGAGTGCCACATTCAATTATGGCGACGTGGTTACTCGTGCAAAGATGGACAATATCATCGCCGAAATCAACCTCTACAAGGCAATCAAGATGACCTACACCGACAACAACTATTCGGTGGGGGCAGAAGTGTATCTCGTGAACATCGACCAGTTTAGATACACATTCTATAAGACCAAGAATGTGATTCAAAAAGCGCTCGAGGAGATTCCCGAACTCGCCGAAAAAGTGGGCGATGGCATTGGCGGCTCAAACTACAGCAGCGGTTCTTCGTATAGCAGCGGTTCAAGTTACAGCAGCGGTGTGCCTCTCACCTACGACAACCTCTTCCCCCTCTACGGCTACTACCTCGGCACCCCTTGCAAGACATTCTCCCAAAATGGCTTGAACGTGCAGGAACTGAGCAGTGGCTCGCAACTCGTTGATATCGGTGAAAACCAATTTTGGGATTTCGACAAAGACGGGATAATGGAGGCTGCAAGTATCGAAGAAATTCCTTCGCATTGGGCAGCTAAATGGGGCATGGATTTGTCTTGGAGTTACAACGAATGGAGAAACTTCCTCGTGCGTAACAATTACACTATCACCAACGAAGAATCGGAAGTGAAAAACGCCAGCGGTCGCAAATATCTTTCCGGCAAAATTCTGAGCACATCTCCCGATAGAAAGATTAAATTCTGGATTTATTTCGACGGAGGCAATAGAAATGGTGAAGGTTATTCTCGCGACTCCAAAAACTCATGCAGCTATTTCAATATCAAGTTAAACAATTAATTACACTACTGTTATGAAAAAGTTTTATATCATAATACTCCTTGCATTGGTGATGCCCTTTATCGCAGTGGCACAAGATGCAAAATCGGTACAAAGTGCCATTTCTCGAACCCTCAACCAACGAGGTATCCCCAATAGCCCCGACAGCGACGGCGACCTCTCGATATCATATCAGGACCTTGGCGTAGGCACTTCCAATATCTTCAGCAACGCCTATGTTTCTGTAACCGGCGAGCAACCCTATTTTGCCAAACTCTTTGTGTCGGCAAGTTACAATAACACTGTAACACGCGAATTTATCATGTCAATCTCAAATGAATTGAACGCCTACAAGTGCGCCAAGATAATTCCGTTTGAGAGTGTGTATCAAATTCAGTGCGAGATGTATATCAAGGATGCCACATTCTTCACAGCAGTGTTCAGCCGCTTGTGCAAGCAAATTGGCTTTGTGGTTTCCGACCTTGAGGACGCAATAAACCGCCAAGGTGGCAACTCCTACAGCAACAATAACAATTATGGTGGCGGCAACTCCTATGGTGGTAACTCGTACGGCAGCACGCGCCTTGTTCCCACCAACCTCAACGAACTCTTCCCGATTGACTACACCGGCATTCGCTTGGGTGATGTTATCCGCAATCTCGAGAACAAAGGTATGAAGTTTGAGCACGACAATGACGGTACATCCAATTTTGCCGTTAACGGTAACCGCTATTGGGATTTCAACAAAGATGGCCGCGTGAACTCGGTGTTTATCGACGAGATTCCACACCTCTGGGAGTCGCTCTATGGCTTCTCTCGCGAGTGGAGTTACGACAAGTGGATGCAAGTGATGCGCGACAGCGGCTATCAAATCAGCATCTACAGTGGCGATGAGCCTAAGACTTCAACTTTCCAAGGCCGCAAGGTGCTCAAAGCCGAATTTAAGGCACTCGCACCCGACGGCTCGTTCGAGTTCTACTTCTGGTTCAACTACGGCAACAAGAACGGAGAAGGTTACAGCACTTCATCGCCCAACACCCTCGACGACTTCCGCGTGAAGATAAACAGATACTAAATTTGAGTAATCATAATCATCTAAGGGGCTGTGTAATGCAGCCTCTTAATTGTTTATAGCGGTGTGGTGGTATTTTAAGGCTTCTTGGAGAAGGATTCAACGGTGTGTCGGATACCATCTTGGGCCTTTACCGGGAGGTGGTCGATGCCCAAGGCTCGCTTAATCTTGGCGTTGCTTGCCACATAGTTCTCGGTGAGTTTCTCGAGGCGGTCGGTGTTGAGGGGCAGGTGGATGAAGTCGCCGATTTTTGCCACCGCTTTAACGAGGGAGCGCGGGATGCGCCAAATGCGCGGTTCCCGCCCCATAGCGAGGCACATTTCCTCGACAAGCGCGTTAATCGAGATTGCGTCATCGTCTGCCACGTTATACACTCCGCTCTCCACTTTGCACTCGAGGAGCCGCGAAATGATGAATTTCATATTCTCTATCGATGTGAATGTGCGGCGATTGTCAAAAGCGCCGAGAGGCGACGGAATCCCTTTGCTTAATATGCGGTAGAGCAGGTTGAGGTTGCCTTTGTTGCGTGGACCGTGGGTCATGCAAGGGCGTAGAATGATGGTCTCGCGGTCGTTGATGAGATGCGCGAGCATATATTTCTCGGCAGCCGCTTTGCTCTCGCCATAAGGTCCCACAGGACGGTATTCGACATCTTCGGTGAGCACATCACCATCGACGACGTGTGCCACAGCCTTCACCGAACTGAAAAATATGAATTTTTTCACCTCGGGATGGGCTATGAAATAGTCGTAGATGCGAGTTGCAAGGGTGGTGTTTACCATGAAATATTCCTCAGCCACAGCCTTGTTTTGCACATCGTGCG
Organism: Bacteroidales bacterium; assembly: GCA_004557195.1. Lineage (GTDB taxonomy): Bacteria > Bacteroidota > Bacteroidia > Bacteroidales > Muribaculaceae > W0P31-042. Next base: position 2,728 of record SFER01000071.1, read on the forward strand.
CTTTGCCGGCGAGGTGGATAATGGCGTCCGGCACCGGGACATTCCCCTGCTCGAGGTCGTCCCAGGAATAGGTTCTCTCCACTCCGGAAGTTGCAGGCGACACAATGTCGAGTCCGAAGATAGTGTGTACCTTCGACAGCGATTCAACGAGGTTGCTTCCCATAAATCCGTGCACGCCTGTAATGAGTATTCTCATGGTTCCGACCTTAATTTGTAGTTATTGCGAAGCGATTCAAAATCGGCGGGATGCGATTTCAGCATTTTGGAGATATTCTCGAGGTTGCACGACGCCATAATTTGTTCGAGCGACGGATGCTCATCCACAGGCGGAGTCGCCACCACCTTATCGACATCGATGCCCAAGGCGAAGTGCTGTTTAAGCGCTTGTAGCACCATTGCGGTGGCGCGCATCTTCCCTTGCAGCGAATATCCGGCTATGTGGGGCGTGGCAAGAGCCGATTTTGCAAGCAGAATCGGCGAAATCGCCGGCTCGCCTTCCCAGCAGTCGGTTACAATCTCGATACTCTCCGGGGCTTCAATTACCGCCGCGGTGTCGAACACCGCTCCGCGAGCAGCGTTGATGAGAGTGTGGCACCGCTTGAGGCTTGCCACAAATTGCGTGTTGCAGATGTGGAAAGTGGGGTAGTCGCCGGAGCGCTTGAGGGGAGTGTGGAAAGTAATCACATCGGCACGCTCGGCAATCTCGGCAAGCGACACAAATCGGTCGGCACCTTCGGCGATTGCCCTTGGAGGGTCGCATAACAGAATCTTGAATCCTATAGCGGCAGCCCAGCGCTCAATAATTCGCCCGATGTGCCCAACCCCCACAATGCCAATGGTGCAATCGCTCGGAGCGACACCGAGAGCGGCGATGCGTCGTCCCACATGAGCCAACACATATTGTGCCACCGCGGGAGCATTACACCCCGGCGCGCTTGCCACCTTGATTCCTCGCGAAGCGCAGTAGTTGAGGTCGATGTGGTCGGTGCCTATTGTGGCAGTGCCCACAAATTTCACATTCGAGCCATCGAGGAGCGCGGCGTCGCAACGCGTGCGAGTGCGCACCACCAGGGCATCGGCATCGGCAACCGCCTCGGGGGTGAATTGCTCCGGCTCGAGATACACCACCTCGCCAAATGGCTCCAAAGCCCCTTTGATGTATGGGATATGCGATTCTATTATCGTTTTCATCTGATAATGCCTATTATGGAAGCGGCAATCGCAGCGAGCAACACCGCCAACATTACGATGTATTTGCGCCGCAACCCGCTCATTGTGAAATATTGCGCCAGAAACACAGCAGTGCACACAATCGGTGTCATCGCATAGTCGAGGTATCGGCTATAGTCGATGAAAATCATTGCTGTTGAGGATATAAACTGCATGATGAAGAAGCCGTTGTAGGCTCGCAACTGCAATTTGAGTTTAAGCAGATTGAAGCTATTGGCTATCGGCGTAACAATGCCGATTAGCAGCACTGCCGCAAGGATAAAATGATTGTTTTCGCTCCAAATGTGCCCCACTGCGCTCTCGAGATGAGGGAAAGTGATGTCGTAAGGGCTTACAATGCCAAATCCAAGCACTATCCAATAGGGTGTGATGATGCCGAAAAGGATTGCAAGGAATGTGCGCAGCGAAAAAATGCGCATTTGTACCACCCCCACCACAAATAGGGCTATGTATGCCATAAACGCATATTCCACAAGCGAGAATGCCGACAGAATGGTGAATGTCATGAACACCCTGCTCGTCGATGTGCGGTCTTCGTAGCACGAAAACAGTATCATACAGCATCCGAGGCTTACCAATGCCGGAAGCAGGTGTCCAGCTTCACCGCTCAAAGCCGGAATTGCAGCTGAAAAGCAAAACAGGAATGTGGCATAGAACGATGTGAGACCGGTGATAAAGAGAAAATGCTTGTGCAACAGACTTGTGAGCACGGCAATAAGAGAGATGCTCGCAATGCCTGCAAGATAGGCGATTGTGGCGCTCCCTTCACCCACAGTTAATTTCACCGCTGTGCCTTCGAGCGTCATCACAGCGTTGCCGGGATGGAAAAGTTGCGACACATATCCCATTACCAACATTAATACAAATGCCGCAACACTCAAGTTGCGGCTATGTAATATCCGTTCTATTTGCTCGACTCGAAATAGCATTATCTATTAGTCTAAATCAAAACCGATGTCGCGGCGGAAGGTCTTCCCTTCAAAGTCGATTTTCTCGATGGATTCAAAAGAGCGAGCAAGAGCATCGGCTTTTGTTTCGCCATAGGAAGTAACCGAAATAACGCGTCCTCCATTGGTGAACACCTCGCCTTCGGGCGTTTTCTTGGTGCCTGCGTGGAACAAGATACTGTCTGCCACGTTGTCGAGTCCGGTGATGAGTTTCCCTTTCTCGTATGCCTCGGGATACCCCTTCGATACGAGCATCACTGTTGTGGCATAACGATTGTCGATTTCGAGAGAAATGGATCCTAAATTGCCGGTGGTGGCTGCGCGGAGCAAAGGCACAATGTCGCTTGCAATACGCGGCATTACCACCTCGGTTTCGGGGTCGCCCATTCTCACATTGTATTCAATAACATACGGCTCTCCTTCCACGTTGATGAGTCCGAGGAATATGAAGCCGTGATATGTAATTTGTTCTTTTTTAAGACCTTCGATGGTGGGAACGATGATGCGGTCGTTGACCTTAGCCATAAACACATCGTCGGCAAAACTTACAGGCGACACAGCGCCCATTCCGCCGGTGTTGAGTCCTTTATCCCCCTCGCCGATGCGCTTGTAGTCTTTGGCAACCGGGAGCACTTTGTAGTTTTCGCCATCGGTGAGCACGAAAACCGAACATTCGATGCCGCTGAGGAACTGCTCGATAACCACAGTCGCAGACGATGCGCCAAACATTCCGTCGAGCATCGCCCCAAGCTCCTTCTCAGCCTCTTCGAGGGTGGGGAGGATGAGCACACCTTTGCCTGCCGCAAGTCCATCCGCCTTTAGAACGTAGGGCGCCTTAAGCGAGCGGAGGAAATTGATACCTTCTTCTATGTTTTCTTTGGTAACACTAAGATATTTGGCAGTGGGAATCCCGTGGCGTTCCATGAAGCCTTTGGCAAAATCTTTGCTCCCTTCGAGGCGTGCGCCGGCTTTCGACGGACCCACAACAGCTACTTTGGCAAGCTCCTCATCGGCTTGGAAATAGTCGTAGATTCCGGCTACAAGCGGGTCTTCATTCCCCACAACCACCATTGTGATCCCTTTTTCCTTGACAAAAGTGCCCACAGCGTCGAAGTCGAGTGGCGACATGGCAATGTTTTTGCCATATTTGTCGGTGCCGCCATTGCCCGGGGCGATATACAATGTTTCCACACTGCTGCTTTGGCTGATTTTCCATGCCAAGGCACATTCTCTACCACCGCTTCCGAGAAGAAGAATCTTTTCCATATTGTATTATTCGTTTTCTGTGTTAGTATTGTTTTCGTTATCAGGGTTATAGTCTTTTTGTTTCACAAACACGCTCTTTTTCCAAGTGGGGCGACGGTGGGTGATTGGACGCTCGTCTGCCTCGCTAAGTTGCGGTTCGCGGAATCTGATTTGCATCGGCGGTTTGGGCGCATTGCGACGATAGTCGGGCTTTGGAGTGCGCTCGCCATCATTGGGAGTTGTTGCGTCTTTGCGCTTTGGGGTGTAAGGCTTGCGATATTTCTCCTCAAGCGGGAATCGAGGCTTCCCTTCCGGCTCGGGGCGGCGACCGTATGGCTTGCGACGGCTTTCGCGGTTGTCGTCGCCATCAAATTTGGGACGGCGCTTCGGCTTGGGTGCGCGCTTAAACTCTTCGTTCTTCACGGTGTTGCCTGCCTTGATAAAATCGCGATAGTTGCCATCGAAAATCACATATTCTCGCAACTCACATTCGAGCGAGCCGTTGAGGATAGGGTAGCGAAGGCTCGGTTTGAGTCCCACATTGTCGAACAACTCGTTGCTCGGACCGATAATCCATGCTTTGTAGCCTTTGAAAGTGGATTTGAGGGAGTCGCCGATGAGGTGGTAGAAGTCAACCATGTCGTCGAGCACAATTCGTTCGCCGTAAGGGGGATTGGTGATGAGCATCCCCGCTTCGGGTGCTTTCTCGATTTTCTGGAACGGCTTCACTTCCACGCTCACATATTTAGCCACGCTTGCATTCTTAATATTTGCTTTGGCAATGTCAACCGCTTTGGGCGAGATGTCGCTACCATAGATGTGGAATGCAAATTCGCGCTCATTGCTGTCGTCATTGTAGATAGCATCGAACATTTCGCTGTCGAAATCGCGCCAGCGCTCAAAAGCAAACGAGTTGCGGAACACACCGGGATAGATGTTGGCTGCAATCAGCGCCGCCTCGATGAGGAATGTGCCTGAGCCGCACATGGGATCGACAAGGTTGCAATCGCCATTCCATCCGGCGAGTTTGAGCAATCCGGCAGCAAGCACTTCATTGATAGGAGCCTCGGTGCTTGCCACGCGATAGCCGCGCTTGTGGAGCGACTCGCCCGAGCTGTCGAGCGACAATGTAACGGCATCGCCGGCAATGTGCACATTCATAATAATATCGGCACCGGTAAGTCTTATCGACGGACGCTTGCCATATTTCTCGTTGAAATAATCGGCAATGGCATCCTTAACGCGATAGGTGACAAATTTGGAATGACGGAACTCCTCGCTATACACCGTAGAATCGATAGCAAAGGTTTGGTTGGGAGAGAGCACTTTATCCCAGTCGTATTTCTTCACCTCCTCATAAAGTTGGTCGGTGGAAGATGCTTTGAACTTATAAAACGGCTTGAGAATCCTCAAAGCTGTGCGGCAGCAGAAATTCGCCTTGTACATCATGTACTTGTCTCCATCGAAAGAGACCATGCGGCGACCCACCTCCACATTTTCGGCGCCGATTTCTTTCAATTCATCGGCGAGCACGCCCTCAAGCCCCTGGAAGGTCTTGGCAATTAATTCAAATTTGTCATTCATCGCTTTTAAATCTTAATATGTTGTTTGCTTTTGCTTGTACAAGTTTTTCCCCCTCGGCAACATCGACTGTAACCCAGAGGTTACCACCGATAACGGCGTTCTTGCCAATGGAAATGCGGCCGAGAATCGAGGCATTGGAATAAATAACCACGTTGTCGCCAATAATCGGGTGGCGCGGAATCCCCTTGATGGGATTGTTGTTCTCGTCGAGGTCGAAACTCTTGGCGCCGAGTGTAACACCCTGATAGAGTTTCACATGATTGCCAATAATGGCTGTAGCGCCAATCACGACACCGGTTCCGTGGTCGATAGCGAAATACTCACCAATCTCAGCCCCGGGGTGGATGTCGATACCGGTCTCGGAGTGGGCGAGTTCTGTGATTATGCGCGGAATCACCGGCACACCGAGTTGCAACAGCCTGTGGGCGATGCGGTAATTGGTAATCGCCTTCAAAGCCGGGTAGCAATACACCACCTCCTCGCGGCTCACCGCAGCGGGGTCGCCGATATACATCGCCTCGACATCGGTTTGGAGCATGCGCTTCATTTCGGGAAGTGAATCGACAAAATCCATTGCCACACCATGTGCCTTGCGGGCAATCTGCGCCATATCGGCGGTCTCGCCGCATTTCACATCGAGCAACAGCCCTGCTTGAGCCTGCGTCTCGAGCAGCTCCATCAGTTTCTCGCACTCCACGCCCACAACATACTCGATATTGGCAGTGTTCACGCTGTCAATACCGAAAAATCCCGGGAAAAGAACCGAGCGGCAGATATCTACAAACTGGGAAATTTGGGATTGCGAAGGTAGAGGCTCTCCGTGTCGTCTCAAATGACACATATTCTTGTTGCCGTCTTGAGACGACAATGCTTTGGTAGCGCGCTTCAGCACCTCCTCGTGCCGAAAATTCTCTCCATTATCCATTCGCTAAAGTCCATTAAGTGAGTAAAACGGCAGTGGGAAGTCCACTTTTCCCAAAGCCGTTGCAAAGTTACGAAAAATCTATGGAAAAACCTCCAAAAATTGGAAGATTAACGCAATGTGGTCTGTGAATTAAGTAGTTATAAGAAAATCGCGGAAGTTGGATAGAGGGCTGAATAGCGTTTCAAAGCGGATTGGAGAAAGAGAACGGTTTCCTAATCGTTACCCGTCAGAAATGCAGATTTAACAGTCACCGTTCCGTTTGCGCCGCTCTGCGTAGGTTTGCTTGTCAAGGTTTAACTCGTTGATTTATAGTTTTGCAACCAAAAAAGAACGAGTATGACAAGGAGCACATTTCGCGTGCTGTTCTATGCGAACGGCAGCAAGGAGAAGAATGGAATTGTCCCCATCATGGGACGGGTTACAATCAACGGAACGGTGGCGCAGTTCAGTTGCAAACGGAGCATCGCAAAGGAGCTTTGGGACGCAAAGGGCAACCGTGCCAAGGGCAAGGGAAACGAACCTTGCGCTTGACAACATCAAGGCGCAAATCATCAAGCACTACCAGCGCATATCCGACCGTGAGGCGTTTGTGACGGCAGAAATGGTGCGCAACGCCTATCAAGGCATAGGCGGCGATTATGAAACGCTGCTCAAAGCCTTCGACCATGAGAACGAGGTGCTCAAGAAGTGTGTCGGCAAGGACAGGAAACTGGCGACCTATCAGTCAAGGGTAGTGGCAAGGAACTATGTGGCGGCATTCATCAAGTCATTCTACAAGCGCAGCGATATGTCTATGCTGGAACTTACTCCCGACTTCATCAAGGAGTTTGCGGTCTATCTCGCCACGGAAGCGGGATTACGCAACGGCAGATGCAGCGGCGGCAGGAGGAACACCAACGGCAGCTTATGGAACTGCAAGCCAAACACCGCAGGGAATTGTCGGACAAGGAAGCGGAACACCAAAAGGAAGTGTCATTCCTGAAATCCATCATCCCAAAAGCCAAGAAGTGGTTTCCGCTGTTCCAAGAGTTGGTGTACATGGAGAAGTTCTGCCTTAAAGTCGGCTTCAACGAGCGGCAGACCGCCACGCTCATCAACGGCAAACCGCTGTTCTACGAGGGTGAGCTCTATTCGGAAGAGCACAGGCGGAAGTTCACGACCGAGGAAGCAGGCTTCCAAGTGGTAAAAGACCCGAAAGACAAGTCTAAGCTTGCACTTGCC
>SFER01000072.1 GCA_004557195.1 Bacteroidales bacterium
CTTTCAGAGCATCTCTAAGAGGAGTCGTTGATGAAAAGTATTTTTTATTTCGTTTGGCCATGATTTACGCTTATCCCCACTAAATTTCCGCTGTGCCACTTGCACCCATTAGAATACGTTCGTGCTGGGCGAACACGAAAAATAGGGCTGGAATACAGCCCTATTCGCACTTATTTAGTAGATGATGTCCTATTTTCACAAACAGGGCATTGAGGATGTATTCGGTTTTTTACCTATTATTTGCATTGCAAATGTAATATGTATTTTTGTGATAAGCAAATGTGCAGGTGGAGCGAGTTTAACGGTTTGCACGTTTTATTAACAGATTACCCACATCAAAGCAATTCCGACGATATGCAAAATCTTAATTTACAAATAATTGCTTCGACAAAACGTATAATAGGGCATTTTTACCCCCTCCTGAGTAAAATACTTTAATATTTGTTTACTTCGTTTAACGCAAATATTTATCTCGAAAAGTTCCGGTTTTGTTGAGAAAATCACTCGATTTTGGAGTGAATCCAGCGGAAAATGGCTTTATAGAGGGCTTCTCGGACCGGGCGGCGCGACAACACGAGGTCGTGCAATCCACCATGAACGCGCAAATGGTGGACGTCGGCGCCGAGACGCTGCCCATAGCGGGCTATGTCGTTGACGTCGAGCACGGCATCGGCGTCGTTGAAATCGGGAGTCCAGGTGCTACCGCTCACCGAGCGTGCCGAATACATGAGCAGGATGGGAACACGGATATCGGTGCCTTGCTGCACATACACATGTGCCTTGTGGATGGCACCGAGCCATGCCGAATACACATCGGGGGAATATTCGAGTTTCCAGCGAGTGTTGTAATCCCACTCGCCATGATAGCGGCGCAGAAGGCTTTGCGCATAGGCATTGCCATCGCTTTCCGACACCTTTATGTTGCGGAGCACCGGCGAGACAAACGAAACGAGCGGCACAGCCACATCCTCTAGAAACGGCGAAAGGTTCATGTCGAGGAACGGGCTGTTGAGGATGAGCCCGCGCACCGGGAAGCGGTCTCCCCTACCCTTCGCCATGTAGTAGGAGGTGATAAGTCCGCCTGTAGAGTGTCCCATGAGCAGGATGGAGGTGTTTCCATCGCGAACGGCGATGGTCATCACCGAGTCGATTTCGGGGAAATATTCCGCCAAGTCTCTCACCTCAAACCTCACCTGCCCGGGAAGCAAAGAGCGACCATACTTGCGCAAATCCACGGCATAGAAATTGAAGCAGGAATCAACCATTCGGTTTGCCATCTCCGTTTGGAAGAAATAATCGTTGTAGCCATGGACATACACCACCGCGCGGCGGGAATCGCGCGCGAGTTTTCTCACCACAGTAGCCCTCACCTTTCCGGAATAGTCATCGGGAAGAGCCACGCGGTGCATCATAAAGCCATCGCCGAGGTGGTCGGGAGTCCACTGCGCCACAGCCTGCGGCGCCATGCCGAGGAGCAGAAGCAATATGAGGATAAGACGCATCATTTCACGGAATCGGTTTCATTGAGAAATACCCTCAACTGCGGGATAAAATAGCGCATATAGCGCTGCATCAATTTGCCGGCTACAAATACCGATACACCGGTGAGAAGCAGCAATCCGAGGAAACGCCAGTCCCACCAGGCGTAAAAGACGCAGTTGGCAGCAACAAGCAGATAGTTCTGCAATGCCTTGCTGCGCTTGCATAGTGTCCAATACAAAATGAACACGATGGGGAGAAAAACAAGATATTCGAGAGATGAAAAAGTCATAATCCGGTTAGAAGACAAATTTGTTTATCATATTTGAGATTTCAACAGCATCATCGGGCGATGTTATCGAAGTGATAGGGAGACTCAAGACTGTAGAAGCAAGCCACTCGGTAACAGGGAGTTTGTCCACATTCAGATGCCGGTAGCACGGCTGCTTGTATGCCGGAACAGGATACACAATGTCGGTAGCCACACCGCAATCATCGAGATAGGAACGCAACCTGTCGCGCTCGGGCGACTGAATCACATACTGATACCACACCTGCCCCATGTCGTTGAAAATTGTGGGCTTGGAGACAAGCGGATTGGAGATTTCCCGATTGTAGATGCGGGCAAGAGAAGAGCGATGCCGGTTCTCAGCCTCAAGGTCGGAGAGCATGACTTGCAGAAATGCCGCTTGAATCTCATCCATGCGGCAATTACAGCCGCAATAGGCATTGTGATAACGCGATGTCTCGCCATAATTGCGCAGCGCGCCCACCACCTCGGCAAGACGGTCATCGTTGGTGGTTACAGCACCGGCATCTCCGAGAGCGCCGAGATTCTTAGTGGGATAGAAACTTATTCCGGCAGCATCGCCGAGACCGCCCGTTGCATAACTGCCCGAGAAACCCGACACAGCGGCATAGGCGCCAATAGCCTGGGCATTATCCTCTACAATCTTGAGATTGTAGCGCTTGGCAAGCGACTTGATAGTTTCATCCCAGCAAGGAGTGCCATACAGGTGGACAACCATCACGGCACGAGTGCGCGATGTTATAGCAGCCTCGACAAGCGAAGTGTCGAGATTGAGAGTCGAAGCATCGACATCGACAGGCACCGGCACAAGTCCGTTGTCGCTCACAGCGAGATAGGAAGCCACATAAGTATTGCCGGGGACAATCACCTCATCGCCGGGAGCCATCACGCCCATTTCGATATAGGCGCGGAAAATCAAGCGTAGTGCGTCAAGCCCATTGCTCACGCACACTGCATTGCGCACACTGCACATTTGGGCAAGCGAATCGGAGAATTTAGCCACACATTCGCCATTGATATATCGTCCCGAATCTATCACCTTGGCAGCAGCCGCCTTGAGTTGCTCGGCAAGATGAAGATTGCGGTCTTTCAAGTCCTGAAACTTATACTTTTTCATTGCGTTTGCATTTGGTGAGTTGAAGAAATTGGTCATAATCGCGCACATAATCATCCTCGCTGTAAAGGTGGGATGCAACCGAAAGGCACACCGACCCCGAGGAGAAATTGTTGAGTACACGCCACACTCCCGGCACCACAAGCAGCCCCACATTGGAGCGGTTGAGAAGCACCTCTCGCCTCTCGATGCCATCGTCGAGCACGACAGTGAAACTGCCGCTCACAGCCACGAGAAGCGTGTAACATTCGCGATGTGAATGTCCGCCACGCTCTTCCCCACCGGGGATATCGTAGAGGTAATACACACGGCGAATCTTGAACGGAATCTCGTTGTTGTCTTCCACAACCGAGAGATTGCCGTTGTCATGGTGATGCTTGGCAAGCGTTATGAGCGAGCACATATCCACCCTTGAAGTGGCATGAGCATTGTCATTCATTATTCTTCAACATTCTAAATTGTTCAAAATCTTCGATATAGTCTTCGGGGTTATAGAGAGTGGAAGAGAGCACAAGCGCAACCGAATTGGTGGAGAAATTGTCGAGCATTCGCCACATCATCGAGGGCACATAAAGTCCGTAGTAGGAGCGCGCCATGTGATAGGTGGTCGAGGAAACTCCATCGTTCAACACCACATCAAAACTCCCCGACAGCGCGATGATAAACTCCTCCTGCTCGCGAAAGGCGTGCCCCATGCGGATTTTGCCACCCGGCACGTCATATACCCAATAGGTGCGGCGGATGTCGAAAGGCACATGGTGCAACGACTCCACGAAGGAGAGATTGCCCCGCGGGTCGCAGATTTTCGGGAGTTGAATAATTTCAGGCTTTTCGTGCTGCATCTTCGGCAAGTTTTATCAAATATTCGCCATAGGAATTATTGCGCATCGGCATAGCAGCCTCGAGGAGTTGCTCGCGCGAAATCCACCCCTTGCGGAATCCGATTTCCTCGAGCGACGCAACAAAGAAACCTTGGCGTTTTTGGATAGTTTCGATGAAATTGGAAGCCTCCTGGAGCGAATCGAAAGTGCCGGTATCGAGCCATGCAAATCCGCGTCCGAGCACCTCAACCGAGAGGATGCCCTGCTCGAGATAACTTTGGTTCACACTGGTGATTTCCAATTCGCCTCGCGCCGACGGCTTCACCTCGGAGGCGATTTTCACCACCGAATTGGGATAGAAATAGAGCCCGGTTACGGCAAACTTGGAGCGCGGCACCTGCGGTTTCTCCTCAATGGAAACGGCACAACCCGACTCGTCAAATTCCACAACGCCATAGCGCTGAGGGTCTTTCACCGGATAGGCAAACACAGTGGCTCTGCCGTTCTCCTCGACATTGCGCACCGAAGAGATGAGTTTGCCCGAGAAACCTCCACCATAGAAGATGTTGTCGCCCAGCACAAGCGCCACAGCATCATCGCCAATGAAGTCCTTGCCGATGATAAATGCCTGGGCGAGTCCGTCGGGAGCCGGTTGCTCGGCATAGGAGAACGACACCCCGTAGCGGCTTCCATCGCCAAGCAAATGGCGGAATGCCGGCAAATCGTGGGGCGTTGATATTATGAGAATATCGCGTATTCCGGCGAGCATGAGCACCGAAATCGGATAATAAATCATCGGTTTGTCATACACCGGGAGCAACTGCTTGCTCACCCCCATGGTGATGGGATAAAGGCGCGTGCCGGAGCCTCCGGCGAGAACTATTCCTTTCATAACTATCTATTATCGTACATTTTGCTATAATAGTCGGCATATTTGCCCGATGTAACATGGCACACCCATTCTCGGTTGTCGAGATACCATTTAACGGTTTTCTCTATTCCTACAATAAATGGAGTTTCGGGATACCACCCAAGTTGGCGTGCTATTTTGCCGGGGTCGATTGCATAGCGCATATCATGACCGGGACGGTCGGCGACAAAAGTGATAAGGTCGTAATTGATATCCTCGACAGGAATCGATGACAATCGAGCATACTCGGGGTTTTCGACACAAAGGCGATGCACAATGTCGATGATTAGTCGCACGATATTGATATTCGACTCCTCATTAAAGCCACCCACGTTATAGACCTCGCCGACAGTGCCGTTGCGGAGCACGATGTCGATGGCACGGGCGTGGTCCTCGACATAAAGCCAGTCGCGCACATTCTCCCCCTTGCCATACACCGGGAGTTTCTTGCCGGTGAGGATATTGTTGATGATGAGCGGGATGAGTTTCTCGGGGAATTGATACGGACCGTAGTTGTTGCTGCAACGAGTGATGTTAATCGGGAGCCCGTAGGTTTCGCGATAAGCGAGGACGATGAGGTCGGCACTCGTTTTGCTTGCAGAATATGGAGAACGCGGAGCAAGCGGGGTTGACTCCACGAAGAAATTCCAGCCGTAGGTGATGAGATGGTCGCGCCCCTGAACCACGCGACCTACATCCTCGGTGAGATGCAGCGGTTGCGGAGTGTCGAAATCCTTAGCGAGCGAGCCATACACCTCGTCGGTGGAAATCTGGAGGAACTTGACACCGGAGCGATACTTCGGGCGACCCGCCTCATCGCTACCTTCGCACCAAAGCCGGCGAGCGGCTTCGAGGAGAGTTTGAGTGCCGATTATGTTGGTTTCGAGAAACAGCTTGGGATTCTCGATGCTTCGATCCACGTGGCTTTCGGCTGCGAAATTCACGATAAAATCGGGATTTGAGTGAGCGAGAGCCTCCGCGACAGCAACCGGGTCGCAAATATCCGCTTTCACGAAACGGACATTGGGGAGTTGCAGCAGAGAGGCAATAGATTCGAGATTGCCGGCATAGGTAAGCGAGTCGAAAATAGTGATTTCTACATTCTGCGAATACTTGTCGATGAGATGATTCACAAAATTAGCACCAATAAAACCAGCTGCACCGGTAACGAAATAAGTATTACTCATAACGAAATAACTCAAATAATCGGCAAGTTACAAAATATTTCAGAAATAGGGGCAAAGATTGGTGAAATATTTGCTAATAAAGAGAAAAAAGGCAGCCTTTTGAGGGCTGCCCGAGGGTTTATCGAAAATCGATTGTTAGTCTTGATTGAGATTGATACGCTTGAAAGCTGTAGCCTTGAGAGTAGCGCTTTGCTTTTTGAGATAGGTAGCGATATCCATCGAAGAATCGGAAACGAACTCTTGTTCCATCAAGCAGTTTTCCTTGAAGAACTTGTTGAGACGACCGTTAGCGATGTTTTGAATCATTTGGGCAGGGAGGTTAGCTGCTTTTTCAGCAGAAACCTTGGCGATGATTTCTTTAGCCTTTTCAACATCTTCGGCAGAAATCCAGCCTTTAGCCATATTAGATTCCATGTGCTCGGGAGAGTCAACGTGAGCGGGGTTGATGCCGGCTTTCTTGAGAGCGACTTCAACAGCCTTCTTCACTTGTTCTTCCTGAGTTTTTTCGATAGCAACTTTAAGTTCGCCGTCTTTAGTTTCTTGAGGCACATCGTCGCGAGTAACAGCGATTGGGTTCATAGCTGCAACTTGCATAGCCACTTCTTTAGCCACTTGAGCATCGAGAGCTTCGTTGAAACCAACGAGAGTAGCGAGTTTGTTACCGAAGTGAACATAAGCTACAGTAGCGGGAGCGGAAATAGTTTCGTAGGCACCGATTTCCATTTTCTCGCCTGTTTTACCGATTTCCTCAACGATGAGGTCGGAAACTTTCTGACCATCGATAACGAGTTCCTTAAGAGCGTCGAGCGACTCCACTTTAGCAGCCATAGCGGCATCAAGGAGTTTGTTAGTCAAAGCGACGAAACCTTCGTTTTTGGCAACGAAGTCGGTTTCACACTTGAGGGCGAGGACAGCAGCGAAAGTGCCGTCGGCTTTAGCGAGCACGCAACCTTCTGATGCTTCGCGGTCTTCGCGTTTAGCTGCAACAGCCTGACCTTTTTTACGAATGATTTCGATAGCTGCGTCGATATCGTTGTTGGCTTCTTCCAATGCTTTTTTGCAATCCATCATGCCTGCACCGGTCATTTTGCGGAGCTTGCTGATTTCAGCCATAGTAACTGCCATAGTAGTATAGTTTTTTAGAGAGTTGTTAAAATGGGAAAAAATTAGAAAAACAAGGCTCAGTCTTGCGAGAAGACAGAGCCTTGGAAGAAAAATTATTCAGCCTCGGCGGGTTCGGCAGCAGCTTCGGAATCGTTGGCTTCGGGAGCCTCAACATCCTCGGCTTGAGGTTTGCGACGACCTACGCGAGTGCGAGTTTTTTTAGGGGCTTTGTCTTCGCCTTCTTCTTCACCTTCGGCAGCGGCAACGTCAACTTTTTCAACTTTGCGTTCCTCAAGACCTTCTTTCATAGCGGCACAAACAGTGTCGAGGATGAGTTCGATAGACTTAGAGGCGTCATCGTTGGCAGGGATAACGTAGTCGATGTTTGAAGGATCGGAGTTGGTATCAACCATAGCGAAAACGGGGATACCAAGACGGTTTGCCTCGGCAACAGCGATGTGCTCTTTGAGAACGTCAACAACGAACAAAGCAGAAGGGAGACGGTTGAGGTCGGCGATAGAGCCGAGAGTCTTCTCGAGTTTTGCGCGTTGACGAGCGATTTGGAGTTTTTCGCGTTTAGAGAGGTTGTCGAAAGTACCGTCTTTCGACATTTTGTCGATAGCGCTCATCTTCTTCACAGCCTTGCGGATAGTGGGGAAGTTTGTGAGCATACCACCTGGCCAGCGTTCGATAACGTAAGGCATACCTACAGATTCGGCGTGGTCGGCGATAACTTGTTTAGCCTGTTTTTTAGTAGCAACGAAAAGGACTTTTTTGCCAGATTTGGCGATACCTTTAAGTGCGTTGGCAGCTTCTTCGAGTTTTGCTGCAGTTTTGTATAAGTCAATGATGTGGATACCATTGCGCTCCATGAAGATGTAAGGAGCCATAGCAGGATTCCATTTGCGTTTCAAGTGACCAAAGTGGCAACCTGCTTCAAGTAATTGGTCAAAATTTGGTGTTGACATTTGTTATAAAAATTGTTTACGTTCGACTGATACAATCGTTGGGTAGCCCATTCTATGATGCGAGTCTCAACGATTTGGATACTAAACTCAGAATTAAGCGGCAACCATTAACGTTTGCTGAATTGGAATTTCTTGCGAGCCTTTGGTTGACCTGGTTTCTTGCGCTCTACAACGCGAGGGTCGCGAGTCATGAAACCTTCGGCGCGGAGAGCAGCCTTGTCCTCGGGATTGATTTTCACGAGAGCGCGTGCAATAGCGAGACGGAGAGCCTCTGCTTGACCTTTGTAACCGCCACCAACGAGGTTAACTTTGATGTCATATTTTTCAAGAACATCGAGTTTAGCAAGAGGTTGCTTAACGATGTATTGAAGAATAGAAGAGGGGAAATAGTTTTCGAGAGCGCGTTTGTTGATAACGATTTCGCCTTTACCTTCGCTAACGAATACGCGAGCGATTGCTGCCTTGCGGCGTCCTACTGCATTAATTTGTTCCATAATCTTCTATTATTTTAACTTGTTGATATCGATTACTTCGGGTTGCTGAGCAGCGTGTGGGTGCTCGCTACCGTTATAAACATAGAGGTTGTTAATCAAAGCGGCACCAAGGCGATTCTTGGGGAGCATACCTTTCATAACCTTGAGGAACAATGGGTGCTTGCCGGGTTTGATGTGGCGGTTTTCGCTCTTTTGCATAAGGATGCGAGGAGTGAATTCGCGTTGACCACCGGGATAACCGGTATAACGGAGATAAACGCGACCGTCCCACTTGTTACCGGTGAGGACAACCTTGTCGGCATTAATAATAATTACATTGTCGCCACAATCAACGTGGGGAGTGTAACTTGGTTTGTATTTACCGCGCAAAATTTTTGCTACTTTTGCGCAAAGACGACCTAAAACTTGGTCGGTAGCATCAACGACAACCCACTTCTTTTCTGCAGTAGCGGCGTTTGCCGAGATTGTTTTGTAACTTAAAGTATCCACTTCTAAAATATTAATTGTTAGTTAATTAAATCCGCCACTCTCACACGATTAGCCCGGCCAAAAGCTGTCGGTTCAAGTAGTCTTTAGTTATTTTGGATATAATCGGACTGCAAAGGTACAACATTATTCTCTAAAAATCAACACTTTCGATAAATTATTTTTTCAAAAAAAGTGAAAATCGCTTCCGGGGAGGGCGGAAAGGGCTGCATCGCTCAATCCGCAGTTGCAGCCCTTGATGATTTGCCTCTGCATGAGCCTGCAGGCTACCATGCAGAGGCAATATATCAACTATTGACTATTTCACTATGAACTTCTGCGATTCGCGCTTGCCATCTTTGTGAGTGAAAGTGGCATTATACACACCCTTGGCGAGATTTGACGAATTGAATTGTGCTCGGGTCTGTCCTTCGCTCACCTTTTGGCGACCGAGAATTTGGCCGTTCATTCCCACGATTCCAACTTCGCCATTGGCGGCATTATTCGGAAGAATAATTTCCACCACATCGCCTTGCGACACCACGCGCATATTATCCTTGTGTTCCACCACAAGTGCAACATCACTCAGGTTCTCCAAGTCGATAAGATAATAATAATGATACCTATCTTCATCGCTAAAACCGGAAGCAGTGAGATACTTCTTATTTCCGAGAACCACCATCCTGTCTAAGTAAAAATCTTCACAACCATCCGGCTTTGCGATAAATCCCACTTCAGTGCCATCTTCATTTATTATAGAGTAGCCTAAATTTTGGGTTCCGTATCGACTTTCCCTGACAATAATCATAGTACCATTTGCATTAAAACGATCAACATAGAAACTACTTCCAATTAGCTGCTCTGCGCTCAACTTTTCAGTAACATATTCCCATTTCGAATCGTTGTTAAAGAAATTCTGTGTAAATCCCATCTCGAGCTCTTCACTATTTGAAGAGTTGTTAAAATTATAATATTCAAAACTCTTAAACTCTGCAT
>SFER01000073.1 GCA_004557195.1 Bacteroidales bacterium
GGATGATAGCAAGTTTTTGTTCTTTAGAGAGAACAGTGTTTTGATCCATTTCGGTGTATTTGATAAGAACAGCGTGAACGATAGCGCCGATAGAACCTTTTTGCTTAGCGCAGAGTTCTTGAGCTTTAGCGATGTCGTTTTTAGCAAGAGCTGCTTTTACTTCTTTCACGAATTTGGCGATGCTGCCTTTACCTTTTGCAGAACCAAGGGCAATCCAACGTTCAACAGCCAACACGATTACAGTGAGGAACAAACATTGGATGATAGGTACCACGAAACCGCCTTCAAACACTGTACCGAGAAGGTTCAATGGACGACCGCTGGCGGCGTCAAAGTTTTCAGGTGCACCATAGATGAACCAATAGATGCACTCAGCGATGATGAAACAAGCTACGATTACTAGGAACGCATTCTTAATTCCACGGACGTTGCTTTCTACTTTTTTAGTCTTTTGAGCTTCCATAATAGAATAAAATAGTTAATTGATTATTAATAAAAATTAAGTTTATAATTAGGTTACTTAAATTCGACAATTATTTTTTAGGTTCTGCATTGAAATTACAAGCTATATAGACTTATAATAACAACGATAAAACGGCGTATTTATTGCTAATGGTTCTTCACGATTAATACGCTGAAGTGCTATCAACTATAAAATACACGCAAATATATTACTATTTTTCCAATGAGACAACCTTCCAGAGGATTTTTTATTCTTTTTTTTAAGTTTTTGTCGGTGAAATCGTCATTTTTTTGAGATTAACCCTCGCACAATCAACGAAATGAAATGATTTTATGTTATACAACACATATTTGAAAAAAATGTGCATTTTTTGTCTCAACCGCCTGGAGACGACAAACGTTACCGCCTCAACCGCCGGAGACAACAAATAGAAAAGCCCCCATACTCACGTAAAGAGGCTCACCATACTAAAGAATCAAACTGTAAAAAATAATTGTAATCTTATAGAATACCTTGTGCCATCATGGCTCTTGCAACTTTCATAAATCCGGCGATGTTGGCACCTTTAACATAGTTGGTGTATCCATCGTCTTGCTTACCATATATTAAACACTTGTTATGAATTTCTTTCATAATTCCGCGGAGGCGCTGGTCCACTTCCTCGGCAGTCCATGAGAGTTTTTGGCTGTTTTGTGCCATTTCAAGACCCGATACCGACACACCACCCGCGTTGGCGGCTTTGCCGGGAGCGTAAAGGATTCGGGCTTCGATAAATTTGTGCACTGCCTCGGGGGTCGATGGCATATTGGCGCCTTCCGACACAGCGAAACAGCCGTTGGCGAGAAGTGTGTCGGCATCGTCGCCGTCGATTTCGTTCTGGGTTGCCGATGGCATGGCGATGTCGCACGGGCATCCCCATGGACGCTTCCCTTCGAGGTATTCGCAACCATATTCCTCGGCAAATTCGCGGATACGACCGCGATACACGTTTTTGAGTGTGAAAATAAAGTCGAGTTGCTCCTCTGTGATGCCTTCGGGAACGTAGATTGTACCATTGCTGTCGCTCATAGTGATTACCTTGGCACCGAGCGAGAGAAGTTTCTTGGCGGTGTAGGTAGCCACGTTACCCGAACCGGAGATTGCCACGCGCTTCCCTTTGATGTCGATACCGCGGGTTTCGAGCATGTTGAGGAGGAAATACACGTTGCCGTAGCCGGTAGCCTCGGGGCGCATAAGCGAACCACCAAATTCGATGCCCTTGCCGGTGAATGTTCCGGTGTTTTCACGCGCCATTTTCTTGTACATTCCATACATGTAGCCCACTTCTCTGGCTCCCACGCCGATGTCGCCGGCAGGCACATCGGTATCGGCACCGATATGGCGCCACAATTCCGAGATATACGCCTGGCAGAAACGCATGATTTCCATGTCGCTCTTTCCGCGCGGCGAGAAGTCGCTACCACCCTTGGCACCACCCATAGCGAGTGTGGTGAGGGAGTTTTTGAATGTCTGCTCAAATGCAAGGAATTTGAGAATTGAGAGGTTCACCGATGAGTGGAAACGTACACCACCCTTGTAGGGACCGATGGCATTGTTGTGCTGGATGCGGTATGCCATATTTGTGCGCACCTTCCCGGAGTCGTCAACCCACGAAACACGGAACATAAACACGCGGTCGGGGATGCAAAGCCTCTCTACAAGGTTGTATTTCTCAAATTCGGGGTGCTCGTTATACACATCTTCAATGCTGCCGAGCACCTCCTCGACTGCCTGAAGATATTCCGGCTCTCCGGGGAACCGGCGTTTTAAATCACTAATTACTTCGGAAGCGTTCATAAATAATAATTTTCTTTCTGAGTTTGAATTGCAGTTGTAAGTATCGAGCGCAAAATTAAAACAAATATTTCAAATAATCTAACATTTTATAAGAAAAATGATAAAAAATGTGTGAATTTATAACAGATCGCCAATTTTGGGCGCAGAAATGGACACAAAGGGTGAAAAGCCCCCGCGCTACTGGGTGTGGCACGGGGGTGTGAGTTATGAAGCTGGCGCTTTCGGTCCGGGGCTATGGCGATGCTATGGTCCGGGGCTTTCTGGGCGGGCTATTTTGCCATCGGGATCTTGCCTGTGGCAATCGTGGGCATTGTGGGCTTGGCGCAGGGATTCAACAGGTTGCGATAGAAAGTGGCAAAAAGTTGCGGACGGATGTTGAGGTCGTCGAACGCAGCATTGGCGCGGGTTGGGAATACGCGGTTGCAGAGGAAAATCATAAACATGTCGTTGTCGGGGTCAACCCAGAACACGGTGCCGGTGAAGCCAAGGTGTCCGAAGGTGGAAGGTGTGGCTTCGTCGCATGTGGGGGAATACTCGGGATTCTCGTAATTCGGTTTGTCGAAGCCGAGACCTCTGCGACAAGTGGGACTTTTGAGGGTGGTGAACAACTTCACAGTCTTCTCGCTAAGGAGACGCTCGCCGCCGTAGGTACCGCCGTTGAGCCACATTTGGCAGAGTTTGGCTAGGTCGTCGGCATTGGAGAACAATCCGGCATTGCCTTGCACGCCGCCAGCCATTCCGGCAGTCTCGTCGTGGACATATCCGCGGAGCATCTGGTGGCGAAGCAGGTTATCCTGCTCGGTGGGAGCAATATTGTCGGGCGAGAACTTGCGGAGCGGACAATAGCAAGTGTGGTATGCGCCGAGGCGGGCGTAGAAATTATCGTTGACATACTTGTCGTGTGGAATGTGGGTTACATTCTGCTCGATGTTCATGAGGAGGCAGAAATTCACACAACTATAGGCGTATTTCTTGTCGGGGCGCAACTTGATGGTGTAGGCGCGGTCGATGATGGTGTCGTAGATGGCGGTGATGCCATAGAGACCATCGGCAATTTCAACCGGGTACTCGTCGCTGCGTGTTGTGGAGTAGAGGTCGGTGCGGATGCGCGCTTTGCGGTTTGCCCAAGTGTCGCCATTGACGAGCACCGAATAGATGCTGCTTGATGTCTTCTTGAAGAGCGGACCGGAATAGGAGTCGTGGTCGAGAACGGCATCGTTCACATCAATCGAGGGCGGGATTGCGCTTTCGTGGAAGAGGAGTTCACGCACCTTGATATTTTCCTTGTCGGAGCCGACGAGTTGCGGGATGTATTTGGAGATAGGAGCCTCGAGGTCGATAAGACCATCGTCATACGCCTTCATGATGCCCGGCAGCGTACCTGTGGCTTTTGACACCGAAGCGAGGTCGTAGAGCGAAAACTCATCGGTAGCGTTCTCATTGTCGAGAGTACCGAAATAGCGGTCGTAGATAATCTTGCCGCCTTTTGCGAGAAGCACTTGGCAGCCGGGGAACGCACCGGTATCGACACCGAGCTGAGCGAGAGAATCGACCTGAGCCAGGATGCGGTTGTTCACGCCCACCTCCTCGGGCATTGCATAACCGAGGCGGCAAGCCTTGCGCTCAAGTCCGACGCCTGCCTTCACCACACCCGGAATATCCACCGGAGTTTTTCCCGAGAGGTCGCAACCACCAAAAATTCCTTCGACAGCCGCAAGCACAGCCGACGAATCGTCGTCGAATGCGAGCATTGCAGCCACGTTGGGCTTCGAGAGAGCCGAAGCAAACGATTTCACCTTCGACGGGTGGCAGAAGAACACCGCAACGACATTCTTACCTGTGGCAGCGAGGGTGTTGAGGGTGTTTATCTCATATTCCGAGTTGCCGGAGATGGGGATAAGCACTGTGTCGAAGAATTTTGCGCCATGGATAGTGCCCACCTTCACATCGGCATAGCGGCGAGCATAACGGAGCATCTTCTCCGATGTGCGGAAGCCGCCCACCACGCAGATTTGATTCTCGGCGAGGTTGCCGAGCGGAATCACATTGTTCACATCCTTGAAGAGCGTCATCGATGCGTGCCAGAGACGATTGCTGAGCGCCTTCGCACTAGGGTCGTTGAGAAGATTCAGAGTGGCTACCGAATCGACAGGAGCGAAACGATGTGAGCCGAGGATATATTTATATGAGAGAATCTTGCGGCAGCTGCTCTCGATGCGCGAAGCCGGGATTGTTCCGTTGGCGACAGCCGCCTCGATAGCGGCGAGTTCGCTTTGTATGTTTTTAATGCCGAGGAGCACATCGTTGCCGGCGACAATCGCCTTCACAGCCGACGATTCACCTTCGAGGAGTGCGCCCTTCATGCCGAGCGCGTCGGTGAACACGAGACCTTCAAAGCCGAACTTCTTGCCGAGCAAGTCGGTAACGATAGCAGGGCTGAGCGATGATGGGAGACCGGAGGGGTCGATTTTGGGGAGCGAGAGATGCCCATTGAGCATACCGCCAAGTCCGGCTTTGATATAGCGGGTGAACGGAAGCAGGTCGCAGGCATTCATCTCGGCGAGGTTGCGCTCCACTGTGGGGAGCATCTTGTGGCTATCCCCCTCGGTGGAACCGTGTCCGGGGAAATGCTTCGCTACCGAGAGCACCAAGCCATCCTCCATTCCGCGAGAGAAAGCTACGCCTTTGCGAGCCACATTCTCCGGAAGCGAGCCGTAGGGGCGGTTGCCGAGCACACTACTTTCGGCGGTGAGCACATCGAGCACCGGGGCGAAATTGACATAGATGCCGAGGGCGCGACATTCACGAGCCACACGCGCACCATATTCATATAGGAGACGGTCGTCGGAGATAGCTCCGAGAGCGATATTTCGAGGATAATCCACTGCATCCGAGACGCGCATTGCCGGACCCCATTCGCCATCCACCGAGATGAGCAACGGGGTTGTCGCCTGCTGTTGTGCGGCATTGACCGATGTGGCAAACGTAGCGGCAGAGCCTTTTGACAAAATGAGTCCGCCCACTTTGTCGCGGGACACATATTGCGTGATGTCGTTCAACACCACATCGGATTGCGGAATGATTGTGGGCATAAACAACTGCGAAATGCGCTCGCGCGGGGTGAGAGAATTGTAAACCGAATCCACCCATAACGACATGGCTTTTGAATCCACCTTGTCGTAGAGACCGGGCTTCTTGGCATCGAGAGAGAACATCGACGACAACAGAAGCGCGAATGCGAGAGAAATGAGTTTAAATCTATTGTTTTTCATCTTAAAAAAGTGTTTTAGTGGTTTCTTTTACAAAATTAGAGAAAATAAAAATTGAAACCAAAATAAATCTGTTCAAAAATGAAATTATGTCTAAAGTAGGGTGCTAATTCATTTCACTGAGGCTCTTTCACCGGGCAGCGTCCGGGAATCGGCTCACCGGAGAATAGTGCGGAAAAGGCGGCTCGCTGCAACTGCGGCGCGTCTTCATAGGCGAGCACCACGGCGTTGCGGTCGCTGCCGATTTTGTCGGCAACTCGGTAGTACAGGTATGGAGTAGTGTAGAAGATGAAGGCTACCTTCCCGGGGCTGGCGGCGAGCGATGCGAGTGCCGGGATGTATTCCGGCTCTACGTTATACACCTCGACAACCACCGGCAATGCGGCATCGAGCGCCGGAGCATCGGGCGCGGTACGGTCGATATAGGAAACGGAGGCTGCCGAGGGGTGCTCGACAGGGATATACGGCATCCACACCGAGCCGACGGTGTCGCCGGGCGATTTGAGGAAATCTTTGTCGCGTGCACCGACTCTCACCAGCGACACCTTGCCTTGCAGCGGCAACACCGAATCGCCCGGGGAGAGGAGCGTAACAGCCGAGGAGAAAACAGCATCTACTTCGGGGGTTGATGGGAGCGCGACAGCCGCGGCAGCAGCCTCGTCGATTGGGTCGAGGGTTATGTTGAATGTCATTTTGGCGGTGAGCACACGCAAGCAATGAGAGTCGATTAGGCTCTGAGGCACTTCGCCCGACAAGACGGCGCGCTCGATGCGGTCGATAGCCTCGCCCGGATTTTCGGGCATCACAAGTACGTCGTTCCCGGCGATGAGAGCGCGTAGAGGAGCATCGGGCGACGCCACCCCTTTCATGTCGAGGGCGTCGGAGAACACCAAACCGCCAAATTGCATCTCATCGCGCAGCACGCCTTGGATGATAGGCGCGGAGAGCGAGGATGGAGTGCCGGAGGGGTCGAGAGCCGGCACATTGAGGTGGGCACACATCACGCCGTAACCGCCGCAAGAGATGTATGTGCCGAATGGTGCCAAATCGATAGACCGGAGCAGGTTGAGTTCCTTCCCCACCATCGGGAGTGTGAGGTGAGAGTCTTCCGAGGTGTCGCCATGTCCGGGGAAATGCTTCGCCACCGGCATCACGCCTGCCGAGGCGATGCCATCGGCAAACGCCACGCCGAGCGTCGCCACGCAATCGGGATTATCGCCGAAAGAGCGGTTGCCGATTACCGGATTCTGCGGGTTGCTATTCACATCGAGCACCGGACCGAAATTCACATTTGTGCCAATGGCGCGCTGCTGCGAGCCGAGGATACGCCCGATGGTGCGGGCGTTGTCGATGGATGCCGAGGCGCCGATGGTCATGAGGCGCGGGAGGCGCATAGCGTTGCGGATGCGCATACGCAGCCCCTGCTCAGAGTCGGCGGCGGAGAAAATCGGCACTTCCGACAGAGACACGGCGCGGTTGTAGATAGCGATGTTCTGCCTGTAGTCGTCGCACTTGTAAATCATGATGCCGCCAACGTGGTGGATGCCCACAACGGTATCGACACGCGCAAGAGCGGCGGCGAAATCGTCGTTATGTTCGCCGAGGCGTACATCGGCGAGGATGAGTTGGGCAATGCGGTCGCGCAGAGATAGCCGTTGTAAAACGGCAGTAGCCCGCGAACATGCGTCGGGGGCTACTTGAACCGGTGTAGGAGTCATAGATATTGAGTCTGTTGGATAAATTAGTCGAGGCTTGGGGTCGGCGGTTATAGGTATCCCCTTCTCGCCGAGAGAGCGGATGTAAGGGAGCACCCGATTGCCGTATTTCACCGCGTCGATAGCGATGCGGGGCGCTTTCTCCATCACCGCCATACCATCGCCACCCTTGGCGAGGTAGTCGAGAGTGAGAATGCGGTAGGTTTTACTGTCGATAATCGGTTTACCATTGATAGTGGCGTTGACCTCCTCGGTTACCGGGTTGTAGCGGATAACGACGCTGCGGCTCACGGAGTTGTCGTGTCTTACGGCAAGCACACGGAACGCCTCTTTGAGTTGCGCGCCGGTGAGTTCGAGTACGGTGAGGTAGTTTTCAAATGGGAACATCGCCATGATGAGTCCTTCGGACACATCGCCTTTGGGCATCGGGCGGCGCACTCCGCCTTGGTTCATGATTGCCAAATCAACCTTTCCGTCGTAAAATTCCTTCATAAGGAGTAACGACATATCGGAATTCCAGTGGTTGATTGCACCGCTGCGGCGGTTGGGCATCGCCTCGGCGCTTTCTGCGATTTTCACCGACATGATTGAATCTACTTTATGCTTGTAGGGGGCAAGAGCGGCGGTGAGAGCCGGAGACACCCGGCTGTCGTATTGTTTCGTTACCGGGATGAGCGACGAGGAGGCTGTGAGGTCGTCGAGATTCACCTCCACCTTGCCGAGATACTTCCCGAGAGAGCCGGCTTGGCAGATGAGTACGTCGCGACCGTCGCGGTTTTTCACCACCGGATTACCTTTGGCGGGATTTATGAGAGTGTGGGTGTGTCCGCCTATGATGAGGTCGATATTGCTCGACGCTTTGGCGACATCGATGTCGGAAATTCGTCCATCGTTGTAGGAGTAGCCGAGATGCGAGAGCATAACCACATAATCAACGCCATAGGAGTGCTTGAGGATGCCGGCGACACTGTCGAGGACAATGAGGGGGTTGTTATAGCCCAACCCTTCGCAATTCTCGGCATTGACGAGTCCGACGGGGTTGACATTGGCGGCAATAAAGCCGATATTTCGATTGCCCACGCTGCGCACCTCGCAAGGGAGGGCAAGGTCTTTCAAGCAGGTGTGGGAAAGGTCGTAGTTGGTCGAGAGGAGATGCGGGCGCATACGGCTGTAGAAAGGAAACATCGAAGGCAAACCGTTGTCAAATTCATGATTGCCGAGGGTAATGAAGTCGTAGCGGAGCGAGTCGAGCATCGCCACCTCCACTTCACCGCGGTAGATGTTGAAATAGGGTGTTCCCTGCACGGCGTCGCCGGCATCAACGAGGATTACGTTGGGACAAACGGCGCGAATGCTGTCGATTATGACTTTTCGGCGCAAGACGCCACCTTTGCCATCGAAATCGGGGTCGATTTGGGAGTGGGTGTCGTTGGTGTGGAGGATGACAAGGGCGTTATCGGCGGCAGCGACCGAAAAAGCCGCGATTAAAGCTATGAAAATGTGTAAAAAACGATTCATGTGGTGTGGTGTTAGAATTGGATGTAAAGTTACAACCGAAAAAACGAAAAACCAAATGAAATCGCGAAAAAAAAGATAGTAGAATGCGCCCGCCCGCGGATGGTGTGTTACATAGGGCCAATAGGGCCAATGGGGCCAATAGGCATTTTCTCCGCCAACGGCGGAGACGATATCACATAAGTGCGATGGCGCAACACCAATATGCCGTCTAACATGTCAGACATCACCCACAATCGCAAAAAGAGCGTTAAAATCAGGTTAAATCGCCAATTTTGTCGCAATCTGCACGCGCCCGCTATCGCCCCACACTATCTTTGCAAACAAAAATGCCTATTGGCCCTATAAAAAATGTACTACACCCCGCAGGACATAATCAACGAAAACCTCGAGCGCCGCAAGGCACTCGCCACCCGCGCCACCGCCTACAACCCAATCACCGGCGAAGGCTGTACCGGCGAGCGCATCCGCATAAGTTATGCGGGCGCCACCCACTATGTCCCAAAGGAAATGCCCATCGACCCCCAATACCCCCTAAAACACCGCCCAAACTACGATTTCGAATACTGGCTCTCCACAATCAACATCCGCCCCACAACGCTCCAGCGCAGCATCATCGCACAACTCGAAGCCACAAGAAAAACCAACTACGGACGTTTCATAATCTTCCACTCTGTAGGAGAGGAGGTTTCCAACCTCCTCAAACTCTACATCCGCTGGCTTGAATTCTGGCGCACCCCCGGCGCAAACTCCCTCATCATGTGCCCCAACACCCAAGAAGCCAAGGAGCTACGCCAAGAAATCAAACACATCGCCAAATACAACCCCTCTGAGCTAAACCTCCAAGCAAAAGCCCTAAAATACTCCGCCCCAACCCTCATCTATTGCCGCAAGTTAGCAAAATACACTCACATCCGCACCCATTACAGCAAGCGCACCTATCACACCGGCATCCCATACCACTACGCTCTCATC
>SFER01000074.1 GCA_004557195.1 Bacteroidales bacterium
GTGGGCACCATGGGCACACCTATCATCTTGCCTAATGTCTTGTAGTCGAGTGAGCATCCACTCTTCTCCAATTCATCATACATATTTAAGGCAATGACCATGCTTCGGTCCATATCAATGAGTTCGGTCGAAAGATATAGGTTTCTTTCGATGTTAGACGATACCACAACATTGACGATAACATCGGGGATTCGGTCTTTGAGGTATCTTCTCACATATATCTCTTCGGGCGAATAAGCCGACAAGGAATATGTGCCCGGTAAATCGACAATATTGATGTGATAGCCCTTATATTCAAATTCGCCTTCGGTTGCATCGACAGTTACACCACTATAGTTGCCGACATGCCCGCGCTGACCGCTGACATAGTTGAAAATCGAAGTTTTACCACAATTCGGATTTCCAATGAGCACGACATTGATGTTTTTAGACTCGCGACGCACCCTTTCAACAGGGTCGTTGTCTCGAATTACATTCAGGTGAGATAAAGTCTCCGTTTCGCCATCATCGGGCACTACCTCAATTAATTCGGCTTCCGCACGCCGCAAACTCACCTCGTAATCAAGGATTTTATATTTAATAGGGTCGTGAAGAGGCGCATTAAGTAGCACCTCGACACGCTTGCCTCCTACAAAGCCCATTTCCATGACACGCTTGCGAAAAGCGCCATGTCCAAGAATCTTTACAATTATTGCCGTTTCACCGGTTTTTACCTCTGATAACCGCATTGTTTTCTATTTTATATTTTGTGGTGCAAATATGAGAATTTTATTGCGGACATCAAAGAAAAAAACAATATTTATTTATAATGATTCCAAATTAGAGTCAAAATTTACGTCTTTTTATTTTTCCGGAAGCAGTCTCGTCAAATTTTCTCACAGCAACAAATATTCTCGGGATGGAATGCGCAGGGAGAACCATCCTCATTTTTTCCACAAAATGTGGAATTATGTCGCCATGCTTCACCACCCCTTCGGGCAGAGAAGGATATTCGAGAGCCAACACGAGCTCTTCGCCCCATTTTTCCGATGCCCGGCTTGTGATATAGAAACGAGTGCCGGTGAAGAATTGCGCGATTCTGTGCTCAACCTCCTCGGGGAAAATCTTGATGCCACCACTATTCACAACATTGTCCCATCTTCCGTGCCAATAGAATGAGTGATTATCAACAAGTACCACCACATCATTGGTTATAACGCGCTGAATCGACAGATGCGGGACATCGGCAACCAGGCATCCTCGGTCGTCGGTTGAAAACGAGATCCCCAGAAGTGCCTTGTAAGGCTCATTACCCCTGCCGATACGAGCCAATGCTATATGAGAACAGGTTTCGGTCATTCCATAGGTGGCATAGGCATTAATACCCATGTCGCCAATGCGATTCTTCATCTTTTCCGAGATAGCACCGCCTCCTATAATGATATTCTTGATAGGATGCAATAAATGCTCATTGTTGAGTAGATATTGCATTTGAGATGGAACAAATGCCGCAAGGTCGATTACCGATAGATTGTGGTTAGAAAGTGGCGCATTGCTCGCTACCTCTTCATATATTGTCGCATTGAGAACTATTGCCCTCACAATCATTATTTTACCGGCAATATAATTAGGAGACAGGTTTAGATATAGCACCGATTCTTTATCCAATGAAAAGAACTCGACGGTTCGCATTGCCGAGGCAATCATGTCGCTCTTTTGCAATTTAACCTCCTTTGGCGTGCCGGTGGAACCCGATGTGTGAGCCACTACGAAATCTTCGTCATTGAGCCATTCCGCAACGAATTGAGAGAAATCGGCAGATGCCACCTTCGCCACATCATCAAGAGAGATGCAAGGGCAGCCATTCACATTGATATTTAGTTTATCCATTTCAATTCGGGTATTTCAAAATGCAACATCGGATTATAAGTTATATAATCCTTCTCTTGCACAAGAGGAGATGCAAAATTATTGGTGAATAAATTTCCCGTTCCCAATCCTTGAGGAATTAGAGGCATTAATGTGGCTACCCACTGAGAAATAGCGGCAAGACCGATGTTCGATTCCAATGCACTAGTAACCCATCCACCGATATTATATTGCGCAGCCATCTTCAGCCAATCTTCACTTCGCGAGATACCGCCCACCAGCGAGGGCTTGATGATGATGTATTGAGGATGAATGTTTCTCAACAGTTCATTCATTGTCAAGTAATCATTTATCCCAATAAGTTCTTCATCGAGAGCGATGTGAATAGGAGACTCTCTACACAGTCGCGCCATTACCGCCCAATTTCCGGCTTTGATGGGTTGCTCAATCGAATGGATACCGAAATCGGAAAGGCGCTTCAGTTTTTCAAGAGCCGAATCCACCGAGAAACCGCCATTGGCATCGAGGCGTATCTCTATCTCCGATGCCGGGTGCTCTTTCCTAATTGCAGCAATCATCTCCACCTCTTCCTCAAAATCAATAGCGCCGACTTTAAGTTTTATGGTTTTGAATCCGGCATCGATTTTCTCCTTAATTCGGGTGAGCATTTCTGCCTTGGAGCCCATCCACACGAGTCCATTGATACGGATTGGCATTTTGCCATAGATAAAAGGAGATTTATAGTATTCCCGCTTGCAGCCATTGGAGAAGTCGTATAGCGCAGTTTCCAAGCCAAACATGATGGAGCTGTATTGAGACACATCCACCTGTTGCCCATTGCTTATGGCTCGGCACACATCTCTCAACACAGTCTCATATTCCGGGACATCCTCTGCCGAAAGCCCTCGAAACAAAGCACACTCCCCTATCCCAAATCGTTCAGGCTCATTCTCATCCCACACCTTGATAAAATAGGTGTCTTTATAAGTCAGCACCCCTCGGGATGTTCCTGCATTGAACTTAAAAATAAGGCGATAAGGCGAATAAGCGGCTTTCATTATCCCGGGAATTTTGGAAATTGGTCGAAATTGGGGTCTCGCTTCTCAAGAAACGCGTTTTTCCCCTCTTGAGCCTCCGCCATGAGGTAATACATAAGAGTAGCATCACCGGCAAATTCCATAAGCCCGCGCTGCCCATCGAGTTCGGCATTAAGCGCACGCTTTATCATTCTTATAGCCATGGGACTGCGTTTGAGAATAATCTCGCACCACTCCACAGTGGCATCTTCGAGTTGGTCGAATGGCACAACCTTGTTTACCATTCCCATCGCCTCAGCCTCTTTGGCGGTATATTGCTGACACAAGAACCATATTTCACGCACTTTCTTCTGCCCTACGCAACGAGCAAGATAGGAAGAACCGAAACCGGCATCAAAACTTCCCACCTTCGGACCGGTTTGACCGAAACGGGCATTCTCGCTGGCAATAGTGAGGTCGCAAACCACATGAAGCACATGGCCGCCACCGATAGCATAACCATTGACCATTGCAATCACAGGTTTGGGGATGCTTCTAATAGCCTTGTGGAGGTCGAGGACGTTGAGTCGAGGCACTCCATCGCTGTCGATATAACCGCCAACACCTTTCACGTTTTGGTCACCGCCCGAACAAAATGCTTTATCACCTGCACCGGTGAGGATTATCACACCGATATCTGCTCTTTCTCGACAAATAGCCATAGCATCGAGCATCTCGCTATTTGTCTGCGGCCGGAACGCATTATACACTTTCGGACGATTTATTGTTATTTTCGCTATTTTACCATATCGCTGAAAAAGGATATCTTCATATTCCTTTATTGTTTCCCAATTTCTTGTTGCCATATTTTAATATTAAAGTAATTTTTCAATGTTTTACCCGATAAGTCGCCGGGGGTGTGCACGAGTAGCACCGTTGGTGTTTCAGATGCGAATAATTTATCTAAAGAACATTCAAGTTCAGTTTTATTCACTGCGTTAAGAACATCATATCCCATTGCCGAGGCAATTTCCGCAATTCTATAGTCGTAATGTACTTCATAAAAATTCTCCAGCACCGATTGCTCGGATTCACCGGAGATAAAACGGAATATCCCTCCACCGCCATTACACATCACAATGATTTTAATCTTCGGGTTCTTGTATTGTGAAGCCAAGCCACCGAGGTCGTAGAGAAAACTCATATCTCCGGTTATGAGCAGCGTTTTGCCTTCAAATACGAGAGACGAACCAATTGCAGTGGAGGTTGCGCCATCAATACCCGAAACTCCCCTATTGCAATAACACGGAATTGTTACGTTCTCGGCAAATAGCTGAGCATATCTCACCGGAGTGCCGTTGCTCAAGTGAAGTTGCCATCCCAAATGTGGCATTCGATTGAAAATTGTTCGCATCGCCATCATGTCGCACCAGTCTTGAGAAGTTTCGATAATCTCGTTGTGGCGTTGCAGCCCATTCTCATTGATGTCGTGCAGCAGTTTATTATACTCGCCGTTGCATTTGCCGGCATCCACACGCTTAGATAATTCCGCGACAAACTCCTCGGGAGATGCATATATGCTTTTTGTGAGCGATTGCATTGTGTCGATAAGATTATCGCGCAACGACACATGCCAATGCTGAGCGGCTCGATGGTTTCGCAAATAATTCTTGATAAATCTCGACACAAGCGAACCGCCGAATGTGATTAACAAGTCGGGGGTGATATCTGCATCGCCTGCCGCAAGCAAAGTGCGGTCGATTGCTTTAATAGTATTCTCAGATTGAATATTCGACACGGTTTCGGACAACACCACCACATTGGGCAGCGATGCGAGCCGGTCGATACCTTGGGAAAGGCGCTTGCTCGGGACACCGAAACCTGCAATTATCAACACCTTTCGGTTGGCAGAGAACTGCCGAGCGAGACTTTCCATCACTTCGGCAGAAGGCAATCCCGCCGACTCAATGCGCTCGATTACTCTTGCCGGAGCGGAGGTGCGTTTTTCCACGTCATAAAGGGCATTGGCAAACTGCATATTGATGTGGACCGGAGCTTTATAACCGGTTGTTGCCGTTATCAACGCATCGTTCAACATCCGGTTTACATACCAATCGCTTTCGGATGAATCGATGTCGTATGACCGCTTCACAATGCTTGACAACGCATTATTCTGCCTTATGGTTTGGCTGTCGTCCTGATCGATCCACTCATGGCTACGATCGGCTGTTACTATTATTAAAGGAATCGATTGATAGTATGCCTCTGCCACCGCAGGGGCATAATTGAGCATTGCCGTGCCACTTGTGCACACCAACACTACAGGTTTCCCACATTGTTGCGCCATACCGAGGGCGAAAAATGCAGCAGCACGCTCATCGATAATAATTTTTTTGTCGAAAAAGTCATCGCGAGAAAAGACAGTAATCAACGGAGCATTTCTCGAGCCCGGCGACAGTACTACATTTCTAATTCCTCGTTCCTTTAATATATCAACAAGCGCAATACATGATTTATGAATAGTTGTCGTAATCATATCACAAAATTACAAAAAACTATCCGATTATTTATATCGAAGAGTTCTATAATTCTTTTTTTGTGTCCTTTTGAGATTTTACATATACCATTATTTTGTAATTTTGGAATTGATTAACTAATTTTGCAATTCAAAAAATATCGCATGAATTACAAGAGAGCATTTTTTAATTTTTTGATTCTTTTCACCTCATTATTTGCCCAAGCCATAAATAATATTGAGGTAGAGGATTCATTGCAAAGTGAAACTGCCATATTCATGGATATCGACACTATTCCACCCACCGAATGTTCACTTCCCCTCGACACCATCCCTCTCAAGCCATCTACAGGACACTGGTACGACCTTGACAGCATTGCCACTTGGGGAAAATTTCCCAAATTATGCATCGATGTCTATCGCTGGGGCGACCGCACCTTCAATAGCTACGACCCCGACTATGTGGTGGGCACCGGCAAGCGTTGCAAGGCATTGTTCAAAAACGAGGAGTGGATGGATAGCTACGTTATGCGCTTTCCCGAGCGAAAGTCGTTGTCGATGATTAGTAATGTGTCGGCAAACATTGGTGCATACGTTTCGTATATGGCAGTATCGGTGGGATATAGCGGCGAAGTGAACCGCTTGTTTGGCGGCAGGGGTACAGGACAGCGCAAACTGGAGTTTCAGTTCACTTGCGCGCTTCTTGCAGCCGATGGCTATTGGGTGAAGAACACCGGCGGCACAAACATTAGGCGTTTTGGCGACTACAGCGGCGGACATTGGGTGAACGAATCGTTCCCTGGGCTCGTGCGTGAGTCGTATGGCACCGACATCTATTATTTTTTCAATCACCGCAAGTATTCGCAGGGCGCGGCCTACAGTTTCTCGAAGTATCAGAAACGCAGTGCTGGCTCGTTTATTGCCGGATTAACAATCTCGCATCAGAACATCGGGCTCGACTTTGCTCAATTGCCTGAAGACATGAAAGTGGAGCTGCCCGACGAGCGCACGGTGTACAAGTTTAAGTACAACGACATTTGTTTCCTGTTAGGATATGGCTACAATTGGGTTTTCAAGCCAAATTGGCTGTTCAACATCTCGGTGTTGCCATCGATTGGCTACAAGCACTGCTTCCGCGACAACATCGACGGTTATGACGACATCTTTTCGATAAACTTAAAAGGCAAAATGGGGCTGGTGTATAACCATAAGAAGTTTTTCTATGGTATGAGCTTGAAGCTCGACGGTCACTGGTATAAGAGCAACAACTACAGCTTCTTTAATTCGGTGGAAAGTATGTCGCTAATTTTCGGATACAGATTCGACATTTTTTAGATTGATTATTGTTATACATATTTATATAGAAAGTTTTTCTTGATATGAGTGTGATTATTCTTGGAATTGAGTCGTCGTGCGACGACACATCGGCAGCAGTCATAAGTGACGGCGTGCTGCTGAGCAACGTGATAGCCTCGCAAAAGGTGCACGAATCTTATGGCGGTGTGGTGCCAGAACTGGCGTCGCGTGCCCATCAGCAGAACATCGTGCCTGTGGTGAGCGAAGCTATTCGTCAGGCTGGCATAAGCAAACACGACATAAGTGCAATAGCATTCACTCGCGGTCCGGGATTGATGGGCTCGCTGCTTGTGGGCACATCGTTTGCCAAGGGGTTGGCATTGTCGCTTGGCATTCCGTTGG
Source organism: Bacteroidales bacterium (assembly GCA_004557195.1). Lineage (GTDB taxonomy): Bacteria > Bacteroidota > Bacteroidia > Bacteroidales > Muribaculaceae > W0P31-042. The sequence goes on from SFER01000074.1 coordinate 7,078, forward strand.
TGGATGTGAATCATCTTCATGGCCATGTGTTGGCACATTTTGTCAAGGAAGACGTGGACACCGAAGTGCCTACATTCCCATATCTTTGCCTTCTGATTTCGGGCGGCAACTCGCAAATTATCAGGGTAGATGCTCCAAACAAGATGGAGGTGCTCGGGCAAACCATCGACGACGCTGCCGGCGAGGCTTTCGACAAGTGCGCAAAGGTGATGGGACTTCCTTATCCCGGCGGTCCGATTATCGACCGCCTTGCTGCCGAAGGCGATGCCGAAAAGTTCAAATTCAGCAAGCCTCACATTCCGGGACTCGACTACAGCTTCAGCGGCTTGAAGACGTCGTTCCTCTACACCCTGCGCGATGCTTTGAAGGAAAACCCCGATTTCATCGAGCAGAACCGCGCCGATTTGGCGGCTTCGTTGCAGAAAACCATCATCGACATCCTCATGGACAAGTTCGGCAAAGCCATCAAGCAGACAGGCATAAAGACGGTGGCTATTGGCGGCGGCGTGTCGGCAAATTCGGGCGTGCGCCAGGCTGTGCAAGTCTACTGCGAGCGACGTGGAATAAAGGCATTCATACCAAAACGCTCGTTCACTACCGACAACGCTGCTATGATTGCCATTGCCGGCTACTATAAGTATCTCGACAAACAGTTCTGCGACATCGTACTGCCGCCTTTTGCACGGGTGACGGTGTGACGCAGAGGGGAATTAATAATTAGATTTGAAGCAATGAAATATTCAATAATTGTAGTTGGCGACGAGCTGCTCATCGGGCAGGTTGTCGACACAAATTCGGGCTGGATAGCACGCCATCTGCGTCCATACGGATGGACGGCACAGAGCGTGAAGGTGGTGGCTGACGATGCCCACGAAATCACTCGTGCCATCGACCAGGCTTTTGCCGACACCGATGTGGTGCTGATGACCGGCGGCTTGGGCCCTACCAAAGACGACATCACCAAGGCAACGCTTTGCCGATATTTTGGCGGCGAGATGGTGCTCAGCGAAGCCACTTTGCGCAACGTGGAGGAGGTGCTGGGCAAGCGCGGCTTGCAGATGAATCCGTTAAACCACAATCAAGCCATGGTGCCCTCGTCGTGCCAAGTGATTCAGAACACCGTAGGCACCGCACCGCTGATGTGGTTTGAGCGCGACGGCAAGGTGCTGGTGTCGATGCCGGGCGTGCCGTTCGAAACCGAAGCCATGATGCGCTCAGCCGTCATACCAAAGCTGGTGAAGCACTTCATGAGCGATGTGGAAGTGGAATATCGCACATTTGTGGTGATTGACTTCTCGGAAAGTGTGCTGGCACTCACTCTTGCGCAGTTCGAGGAGCAAATGCCCGATTTCGTGCATCTGGCATATTTGCCTAAGCCGGGCATCATACGCCTGCGCCTGTCGGGCATCCATGCCGATAAGGCAGTGCTCACCCAAGCAATGGATTCGCTTGAGGCTCAGCTGTGCGAACTGTTGGGCAAACACATCATTGCAAAAGCCGACAAAATGCCTGCTGAGATTCTTGGCGACTTGCTTCGCGAACGTGGCCTCACCGTGTCGACAGCCGAAAGCTGCACAGGCGGCAACGTGGCGCACACCATCACCGCCATTGCCGGCAGCTCGCAGTATTTCATCGGTTCGGTGGTGTCGTATTGCAACGAGGTGAAGATGAATGTGCTGGGCGTTGAGCGCGAAGTGCTCGACACTGTTGGCGCCGTGAGCGAACCCACTGTGAAGCAGATGAGCCAAGGCGTGGCACGCTTGCTTGGCACCGATTGCGCCATGGCAACCTCAGGCATTGCCGGTCCTGGCGGCGCCGTTCCCGGAAAACCGGTTGGCACCGTGTGGATGGCAGCAAAATATGGCGACCGTTTGGTGACCGATTGCCGCCAATTCCCCGGCGACCGAGCCCGTGTGATTGACCGTGCCACCACCCACGTCACTCTCATGCTCATCAAGCTCCTGCTCGACGAATAACGTCTTTCGATGGCTGTATGCACCAGGCAAAATGTGCCTTGACGCCGAAATTATGGCAAAAAATAGGCTTTTCTTTGCCCGAGAGGCACAAAATAGTTGATTGATAGGTTGGTGGAGTGGAAAATAATTATTAACTTTGCACCACATTTCGGGGCAGCAGTACAACGACTACATTCCTTCAGTCATGTTCTGTGACTCTAATCGTTGAAACTTCGTTGCAGAGCGATGATGCTTAAGCCTCTGCAAAAAGCGTAGGACGATATTGTAACGGGTGGTGGACGACCATCGCCTTATGAATATTGCGCTACTGCGAAGAAAAGTAGCAGTTAAGATGAGCAGCTGGGTGAACAGCCTCTCACACTGATTGTGTACTTTGCACTCTGCCGGCACGAAATGAAATAATAAGAATAAATAAAAAAATATAAAGTTAATAGCCATGTCAAAAGTTTGTCAAATTACAGGCAAGAAGGCGATTACAGGTAACAACGTGTCGCACTCTAAAAGAAGAACAAAGCGTAAGTTCAACGTGAACGTGTTCAACAGAAAATTCTTCTGGGTAGAACAACAACAATGGATTTCCTTGACAGTGTCAACTTCGGGTCTCCGTCTCATCAACAAGATTGGATTGGATGCCGCTCTCAAGAAGGCTGC
>SFER01000075.1 GCA_004557195.1 Bacteroidales bacterium
GCTCCACGCTCCACAAGCGCTGTATATCATCGAGATAAAGCTCAATAAATCGGCAGAAGATGCGATGGAGCAAATCGAACTTAAGCAATACGACAAGCGTTTCGCCCTCCTCAACCTCCCGGTGGTGAAAGTGGGCGTGAACTTCAGCACCGAGGCACGCAACATCACCGACTGGACCATCACCGACCCCCGTTAACGCCGTCAACGCAAAAGAGCGCAAAAAATCACGAAGAAAAGGGTGTGATTTCGCAAGATTTGCATTATCTTTGCAGTTTGGTAGAGAAGCCTCGTTGAGTGGACATTAAATGGCGGCTCGCGTTGATTCTCGTCTCATGATTCGGAAAATATTTTTAATATTACATATATGTACAGAACTAATACGTGCGGAGAACTCCGTATCTCCGATGTAGGAAAAGAAGTAACACTCGCCGGATGGGTACAACGCTCCCGCAAAATGGGCGGCATGACGTTTGTTGACCTCCGCGACCGTTACGGTATAACTCAAATCGTGTTTAACAACGAAGTGGATGCCGCGTTGTGTGACAAAGCCAACACACTCGGTCGTGAGTGGGTGGTGGCTGTTACCGGCACTGTAGCTGAACGCTCAAGCAAGAACGCTCACCTCGACACCGGCGACATCGAAATCATCGCCTCGAATCTCAAGGTACTCAACCGCTCCGAAATTCCTCCTTTCACTATCGAGGACAACACCGATGGTGGTGACGATTTGCGCATGAAATACCGCTATCTCGACTTGCGACGCAGTGCCGTGAGAAAAAATCTCGAATTGCGCCACCGCATCTGCTTCGAGTTGCGCCGCTACCTCAATGAGCACAATTTCCTCGAAGTTGAAACCCCGATTCTCATAAAATCCACCCCCGAAGGTGCGCGCGACTTCGTTGTGCCTTCTCGAATGAACCCCGGGCAGTTCTACGCATTGCCTCAGTCGCCGCAACTCTACAAGCAATTGCTTATGGTGTCGGGATTCGACCGCTATTTCCAAATCGCTAAATGTTTCCGCGATGAGGACCTCCGTGCCGACCGCCAACCTGAGTTCACCCAAATCGACTGCGAAATGTCGTTTGTTGAGCAAGAGGATGTTCTCAACCTCTTCGAGGGGATGATGAAACACATCTTCAAATATGTGAAGAACATCGATTTCAACGAGCCATTCCCAAGAATGACATGGGCTGACGCTATGAAATACTATGGTAGCGACAAGCCCGATATCCGCTTCGGCATGACTTTTGTCGAACTCAAAGACCTCACCGAGGGAAAGAACTTCGTGGTGTTTGACAGCGCTGAATATGTGGGTGCTATCTGCGCCAAGGGTTGCGCTGCCTACACTCGTAAGCAAATCGACGAACTCACCGAGTTTGTTAAGCGTCCGCAAATCGGCGCCAAGGGGCTTGTGTGGGTGAAATTCGAGCAAGACGGCTCGGTGAAGAGCAGCGTGGGCAAATTCTACTCCGACGACGAACTCCGTGCATGGGGCGAGCGCGCAGGTGCCGAAAACGGCGATTTGCTCCTCATCCTCGCCGGCACTACAATGAAGATGCGCAAGGCTCTCGGCGAATTGCGTCTCGAAATGGGTAATCGCCTCGGATTGCGCGATAAGAGCGTTTATGCGCCTCTTTGGGTTATCGACTTCCCGCTCTTTGAATGGGACGACGAAACTCAACGCTTCTATGCTATGCACCACCCCTTCACCTCGCCCAACCCCGACGATGTGCCGTTCCTCAAGACCGACCCAGGAAAGGTGCGCGCCACTGCCTACGATATGGTGGTGAATGGCGTGGAACTCGGTGGCGGTAGCATCCGTATCCACGATAGCGAGTTGCAAAACACCATGTTTGAGCTTCTCGGCTTCACCAAAGAACAAGCCGAAAACCAATTTGGCTTCTTAATGAATGCGTTCAAATTCGGTGCACCGCCTCACGGTGGTCTCGCTTTCGGTCTCGACCGCGTTGTGTCGATTCTTGCCGAACTCGACACTATCCGCGACGTGATTGCGTTCCCGAAGAACAATTCCGGTCGCGATGTTATGAACGATGCTCCGGGCGGAATCTCGCAAGAGCAACTCGACGAATTATTCATCAAACTCAATCTCCCTGAATAATATGCCCACAATCGACGGCATAATCAAGGCTATAGAGGCGGTTGCGCCCACCTGGCTGCAAGAGAGTTACGACAACTCTGGCTTGCAAGTGGGCAACCGTGCCGCCGAGGCAAAGGCCGCGCTCCTCTGCACCGATGTTACCGAGGCTGTCATCGACGAGGCTTTGGCTCGCGGTTGCAACCTCGTGGTATCGCACCACCCGTTGCTGTTCCACGGACTCAAGCGCATCGATGGCTCCAATGCCATCAACCGCATCGTCATTAAGGCTATCAAAAACGATATTGCCATCTATTCAGCTCACACCTCGATGGACAACGCGCCTCAAGGTGTGTCGCACCATATCGCCAAACGGCTCCAACTCGCCAATGTCGAGGTGCTCGAGCCTCAGCCGGGACGACTCATGCGCCTTGTGGTTTACACTCCGCGCTCGCATGCCGAGGCGGTTGCCAAAGCCCTCTGGAAAGCCGGCGCCGGACGATATGGCAACTACGACTGCTGCAGCTTCTCCGCTCCCGGCACAGGCACATTCCGCGCTCTCGACGGGGCACACCCGTTTGTAGGCGAGCAAGGGGAGCTTCATGCCGAGGAGGAAGTGCGCCAGGAGTTCCTTATCGACACGGCAATGCGCCACAGCATCACAAGCGCACTCATTGCAGCACACCCCTACGAAGAGCCGGCGTTCGACTTCATTGCGCTGAGCAATGAGAGCCATCTCTCGGGCAGCGGTGTGATTGGAACCATCGCTCCTATGCCTCTCACCGATTTCCTTGAAAAGGTGAAAGCCGTCATGGAGGTGAACACAATAAAATATTCTTCCCCCGACCCGTCAAAACCGGTCGCCAAAGTGGCTCTGTGTGGCGGTGCCGGCGCGTTCCTCGCTCAAAACGCTATTGCGAAAGGCGCCGACATCTACATCACCGGAGATGTGAAATACCACGATTTCCTCACCTACGGAGAGGAGATTACTATCGCCGATATCGGTCATTATGAGAGCGAACATTTCACAAAAGAAATTTTTTATGAGATTATTACAGAAAAATTTCCTAACTTTGCAACCTATTATTCAGAGATTGAAAAAAATCCGATAAATTTTATATAAAATGGCTAACGATAAGACTAAAAACGACAAAACTGACTTGACTATTGAAGAACGTCTCAAAGCACTCTATCAGTTGCAGACACTTTTGTCAAAAATCGACGAAATCAAAGCGCAACGCGGTGAACTTCCCAACGAAATCACCGACCTTGAGGCTGGTATTGAAGGCTTAAAGACTCGCATCGAGAAGTTCCAAAACGAAATCGATGGTCTTAAAAACGAAATCGCACAACAAAAAGCCAATATCGAGAACGCGAAAGCGAAAATCGACCAATACAACGAGCAAATCAAGACTATCCGCAACAACCGCGAATACGACCATCTCTCCAAGGAAATCGAGTTCCAATCACTCGAAATCGAATTGTCGCAAAAGAAAATCCGTGAGGCAAGCGAACTCGTAGAGAAGAAGATCGCCGAAATGGAGAACACCAAAGTTGCCCTCAACGAGCGTTGCGAAATCCTTGAGGAAAAGAAAGGCGAACTCGACAAAATCGTCCTCGAGACCAAGCAAGATGAGGAAAAACTCAGAATCAAAGCAAAAAAACTCGAAGAAAAAATCGAGCCGCGTCTCCTCAGCGCCTTCAAGCGCATCCGCAAAAATGTGCGCAACGGTCTCGGCATCGTGTGCATCCAACGCAAATCTTGCGGTGGCTGCTTCAACCGCATTCCACCCCAACGCCAAAGCGAAATCCGTATGCACAAGAAAATCATTCAATGTGAATATTGCGGTCGCATTATGATCGACCCCGAATTGGCTGGCATCGCTCCCGAAGAAAGCAAGTAGGGAGAGGCTCCTTTTCGCAAAATATTTAGTGCGCACCGATGAAGCAAACTTTCGCGGTGCGCATTTTCTTATTGCCGGCCCTATAAAACCATCTTGAGCGGGGTGGCAATAACATAAAGAAGCCACCTTGCGGGGTGGCTTCTTTATGTTGTTTTGAGGAATTGCAATTCTTTATTTTTTCTTGCGGTTGCCATAACGGCTCATGAACTTATCAACACGACCGGCAGTGTCAACCAATTTCTGCTTGCCTGTGAAGAAAGGGTGAGAAGAACTTGTGATTTCAAGTTTCACAAGGGGATAAGTAACACCATCGATTTCGATTGTGTCCTTGGCAGCGACAGTTGAACGAGTGATGAATGTCTCCTCGTTAGACATATCTTTGAATACAACTTCGCGATAGTTGGATGGATGAATGTCTTTTTTCATTTTATTGCTTTGTTTTTAGAATTCTAATAATTACTTCTCACGTTGGTAGCGTGAATTTGTAATGGCTCGCAAAATTACGCATTTTTTTCGTTATAGAAAAGTTTTTCTATCTTTTTCTTCAATTTTTATCTTTTTAAATCGCTATTTCTTTGATTTTTAATCATTATTACCTAAATTCGCAAATCAAAAATCTTGAACAATGAAAAAATCTATCTTTTCTGCAATAGCAGTGATTGCTCTTGCCGCGTGCACGAGCCAAAACTACAAAGTAACCCTCAATTTGCCCGAGGACAAAGATTGCTCGATGGCATATCTCACCAACTACGATACCGGCGACACTATCGACAGCGTTAAGCCCGACGGCAAAACCATCGTGTTTGAAGGGAAAATCGACCGCCCCACTCTTGGTCGCATCGTCATCAAAGAGGGTGGCAAAATCACATTTATCATCGAGGATGGCGAAATTACCATCAACACAACCCCAAAGCGCGAAGTTGTGGGCGGAACGCTCAACACCCTCGCTGCCAAAATGCTCTACGCTCCCGAGGAGAAACTCGACGAGGAAATTGATGCTGCCATGAGCGACACCACCCTCACACAAGAGCAACAATTAGAAATCTACACCAAGTATCAAGCCGAAGTGAGGGCTTTATATAATAATGTGTATAACGACAACCGCGACAACTGCCTCGGGCTCCTCGCTTTCATCAACCTCGCATACGATTTCGACAAGGCTCAACTCGACTCTATCCTTGCCGACGCTCCCGAAAACATCACCACCTCTACCCGCGTAAAGAAAATCATCGAAGGCGCGCTCAACAAAGAGAAGACCGCCGAGGGGAAGATGTTCACCGACTTTGCCATCACCGCCCCCGATGGCGTGGTGTCGCGTCTCAGCGACTGGGTGGGACACGGCGATGTGGTGCTCGTCGATTTCTGGGCTTCATGGTGCGGCCCTTGCATCCGCGAGACCGCGACCATCAAGGAAATCTATAACAAATACAACAGAAAAGGGCTCCAAGTGCTCGGCGTGGCTGTGTGGGATGAACCGGAAAACACCGGCAAAGCCATCATCAAGCACGACCTCCCCTGGCCTCAGATTATCGGCGCGCAAACTATCCCCACCGACATCTACGGCATCATTGGCATCCCTCACATCATAATCTTCGACGGCAATGGCGTAATCCTCTCGCGCGGACTCATGGACGAGGAACTCGTGAAAAAGGTGGATGAAATCATGCAAAACGCTAAATAAGAGCCTTATATTTCTTCACTTAACAATAATTCATACTATTTTTTGCCATTGTTATGAATTTATTGTTTAACTTTGAATGTTAAAACAAAGATATATTATGCAAAACAAAATTTTGGTTATCGACGAAGATATCTCTAATTGTCAAGCAATAAAGAACGGGCTTGAGAAGGATGGGTTTATTGTCGATACAGCGCAAGATATCGATGAGGCGTCATCGTTCGACCTCCCGTCATATTCTTTGATGATTATCGAAGTGCTCCTCAACCGCGTGAGCGGCTTCGATTTTGCCAAAAGATTGAAAAACAACGACGAAACTTGCAACATTCCGTTCATCTTCTGCACCTCGCTCGGGGATGAGGAAGACATAATCCTCGGTTTGAACATCGGTGCCGACGACTATATCGTAAAACCATTCTCCATGGGTGAGTTTTGTGCCCGTGTGAGAAGCGTGATTCGCCGAAACACTATCAGCGTCGAACTCAAACAAAAGATGAAAGCCGGAATGTTTGAGCCGAATATTGTGATGAAAGATTTGCGCATCGACCGCAACCGCAAGATGGCTTTCGTTTCGGGCGTGGATTGCAACCTCACCAAAATCGAATATGAGTTGCTCCTCTACCTCACCACTAATCGCAACGTGGTTCACTCCCGCAAAAGCCTCATCGAAAAAGTGTGGCGCAAAGACAACACCTCGGCTCGCGCCATCGACACCAACATAACACGATTACGCAAAAAACTCGGTTCTTGCAGTGGTTGCATCGTCACCCGTCCCGGTTACGGCTACTGCTTCAAGGAGCCATAATATTAAATGATATTTAAAAGTGGTTAGCGGCATCATCTCCTGGTGCCGCTTTTTCATCCCCAATCCGCGGCAGCCCCCCACCCGAAACCTCCGAGTTTGCACCAAGATGCACCACCCACCGCACTATCAGAAAGCCACAAGGTGGCGTGCCTAATCATAACGACTGGGCACTTACGAAGTTGTGCCTGCCTGAATCGGCAATAGATAGAGAGATTGTGTGCCAAAGGTACGCCCCTGTAGCACAGCAGCGGTAGCACATGGTCGCCCCGGAAGACGATGTCCAGCGCCAGCACTGCGCAGCACAGCGACAGCCATCCGACGACGGCGGAGCCGATGACAAGAGGCGAGCATTTCTCCAACCCCGGCAGGCGGTTGGAGCCGTGCGTAACCCCGTATTTCGCCGACTTGGAATAAAGTCGGCGACATGCGGGGCGCAGCAAGCGCGCCCCACAATTGCCACCCCGGAGGCGGTGGCAGGCTGTCCCGCTACTCATAATTCCGTCTCCTAAGCACCCACCAGCCTGCCAAACATCATGTCAAGGACCATTCACACCACAAAATTAAGCGCGCAAATGCAGAAAAAACTGCAGTTTGCGCGCAAAATGGTATTTTTGCCAAATTTAACGTAGTTTCCCGTATTATCTTTGCACCGAGATCCTTGAAATCATTGAAAAACATAGATGCCGGGGCTGGCATCACAATCATTTCGATTTCGACAACCGGGCTTGTGCCGCAAAGTGGCGGCAGTAGGCGGTGATGCCGCACTCATCGCAATGAGGATTGCGGGCGGTGCACACATAGCGCCCGTGGAGGATGAGCCAATGGTGGGCGGTGGCGACAAACTCCTCGGGGATGTTCTTCACGAGCGTTTTTTCGGTGGCATAAGGATTGGGGGAATCCTTGGTGAGACCGATGCGGTTGCTCACACGGAACACATGCGTATCGACAGCCATCGCCGGCTTGTCATACACCACCGAGAGAATCACATTGGCGGTCTTGCGTCCCACTCCGGGCAGGGTTACAAGGCTGTCGATGTCACTCGGCACATCGCCGCCGAAATTCTCCACAAGCCTCCGCGCCATCCCTATCAGCGATTTTGTCTTGTTGTTGGGGAAGGTTACGCTCTTAATGTAGGGGAACACCTCGTCGGGTGTAGCCGCGGCAAGTGCGTCGGGCGTGGGGAAAGCCTCAAATAGTGCGGGGGTTACGATATTCACCCGCTTGTCGGTGCATTGCGCCGACAGGATTACCGCCACAAGGAGTTGGTAGGGATTGGAATAATGCAATTCGGTTTGCGCCGTGGGCATATTCTCTCTAAACCACTCTATCACTCCCCGATATCTCTCTTTTGTGGTCATAGCCGCATATCAATTTAAAACAATCGCCGCAGACTGGGCATCGCGGCGACTGTGGATATATATTTGTGTTTATTAGTGTGCCGATTCAAATTCCTCGAGGAAGCGCACATCGTTCTCGGAGAACATGCGGAGGTCTTTCACCCGATATTTCAAGTTGGTGATGCGCTCAATGCCCATGCCGAGGGCGAAGCCGCTGTATTCCTTGCTATCGATGCCGCAAGCCTCAAGCACATTGGGGTCAACCATTCCGCAACCGAGGATTTCAACCCATCCGGTATGCTTGCAGAACGAGCATCCCTTGCCGCCGCACAGGTCGCACGAAATATCCATCTCGGCGCTTGGCTCGGTGAATGGGAAATACGACGGACGGAGGCGTATCTTGGTGTCGGGACCGAACATCTCGCGCGCAAAATAGAGCAATGTCTGGCGCAAGTCGCTATACGACACGTTCTTATCCACATAGAGTGCCTCCACCTGGTGGAAGAAGCAGTGGGCGCGAGCCGATATTGCCTCGTTGCGATAAACACGTCCGGGGCAGATGATGCGGATAGGCGGCTTGGTAACCTCCATCACACGCGATTGCACCGACGAAGTGTGGGTGCGCAGCAAAATGTCGGGGCTGCGTTGTATGAAGAATGTATCCTGCATGTCGCGTGCCGGATGGTCTTCGGCAAAGTTGAGCGACGAGAACACATGCCAGTCGTCTTCCACCTCCGGACCCTCGGCAACAGTGAAGCCGAGACGAACGAAAATGTCGATAATCTCCTTGCGAACAAGCGAGATGGGGTGGCGCGTGCCGAGCGGCACATCGGCAGCCGAACGGGTGAGGTCGATACCCGCATCGGCATCGTTCTTCTCCTCAAATGCTGCCTTGAGTTCATTTATCTTGTCGGTGGCGAGATTTTTCAATTCGTTAAGTTTCACACCTATCTCCCTCTTCTGGTCGGCGGGAACAGTGCGGAATTCGTTAAACAAAGCCGAAATTTCACCCTTCTTGCTCAAGTATTTGATACGCAAAGCCTCAAGCGCCTCGGTGGAATCGGCTTGTAATGCTGAAATCTGCTCTTTGAGATTGTTGATTTTTTCTAACATTGCTATCGCATTAAAATATTTTGCGCAAATTTACGAAAAAAAGATGAGAGTTTACTAAATTTGCATTATGGAAAAAGCGCATTTCATCAAAAAGATTGAAAATATGACAAAATAAGGCATTCAAAACTATATTTTCAAGCTATTTCCGCATCTAATTATAATATTCAAAAAACAGATGGACACTTATAAACTATTATCCAATGCAGTAAAGGCTATTAAAGATGCCATCTTAAAAAGCCAGTTGCAAGCAGCCTCTATTGTTAATAAAGAGATGCTTTCTCTCTACTTTGGAATTGGAGCTTATGTTTCAAACAATTCTCGAAACGGTTTTTGGGGAAAAGGTGCTATTGAAATCATAAGTAAAAGACTGCAGGAAGACCTTCCCGGACTTCGCGGATTCTCTGCGGCAAACATAAAATTTATGCGACAATTCTATGAAGCCTGGTCGCCTATCATAAATCGCCAGCCAATGGCTGACGATAATAAAACGCTAACCGCGGTTAGCGAAAATGCAATTGACAATTCGCTAACTGCAGTTAGCGAAATTAATACAAAATTGCTTACTCATAAAGGAAATGGGGTCCTAAACGACTTTTCTATGGACACGTTCCTATCATTGGGCTTTACACATCATATAATTATTATCCGCAAAACTGAATACATACCACCGTCTCGTTTCAGAATTCGAGTCTAAAAACGGATATGCCTGTGAAAGCGAAATCATCGGGGTACTTAAAGGCCTCGGGTTTCAGGAATGTGATTTT
>SFER01000076.1 GCA_004557195.1 Bacteroidales bacterium
CTTACGCAAAACTAAAATGGCGTCGTTGCCCTCTTGATTATCATCGTGAATAGCATCTTTGGATTGACTCACTAAAAAAGCGAATGCCGCGATGACGCGACATTCGCTACAAGTATATGAGGTTGAGGATGTTTAGCGACGGATTTTGAGGTTGTCGAGGGCGAAGTAGGTGGGGGTGTTGATGCCCCATTGACCACTGTCGGTAGATTCCATCTCGAAGAACAAGCCCTTAACCTCGCCAAGGGTGTCGAGATTGACAAATGTCCAGTCTTTGAGGGCAAACCACTCTGATTCTTTCTCGGAACGATAGTCGGCGAGATAGACTGTTACGGGTCCTACAACCGCGCTTCCGGTCCAGCCATACACTTTGAGCGCAAAGTAGTCGCCTTTGGCAAACTTGCGGCAGTATGCGCCACCATCCACGACACTGTAGTAGCAATAGGAGTTATTGGTAACATACATCGAGATGGGAGTGAAAGTTGCGTCATTGTTGAAGGTGATTGCACAGCTGCGGTCGGCAAAGGGAGTCTCAGAAGTTTCCATCGAGTTCCAGTAGCCTATTATATAAGGTGTACCTTTGCCAGCCATGCCACCGGCGGGCATTGCTGCACACTGATGGCTTAGCCATTCGTTGGTGGAGTTGTAGTCGGCGTTGTCGGTGCAGCGGCTTGCCACCATACCGGTCCAGTAGAAGTATTGCACATCGGCAGTGTGGCTGAAAGTGAAGCCTTGACTCACCACCTTGGCATCGGGATTCATAGCGTCTGCCCATACGCCGTTTTCATCGTAGTGGATTTCTGTAGCATTTAGGGTGAGCACCACCTCATTGTATTCGTCATCGTTGGAATCGCAAGAAGTAGCGAAAAACAAGGGACAAAGGATTGCCGGGAGTAATAGTGTCTTAAAATTCATATCTTGATTGTTAAGTTATTTGATTTCGGTAAGATAGAGGTCCTCATTGGGGCGTTTCATGTGGAATTGCTCGCGAGCCACCCTCTCCACAGCCTCGGGGCGAGTGTCGATGGCGCGTGATTTGCTGCGGTAATACTCCACCGAGTCGCGTATTATGCGCACCTCTTTTTTCAAGTCGCGTATTTGAGCATCCTGGCGGCTGCTCTCGTAGTAGCCGTTTTCGTCGAAGAGCAACGGAAGCGCCACAGCGGCAAGGAGGATAAGAAACGGAAAACTTATCCATCGCGGGAGGCTCTTGAAATATGATTTCAGCGAGCCGCGTTTTTTCTTTTTGGTCGATTTCTCTGCCATGGGAGTGATGGTTAAATGTCGTTTAACAAATCGGGACGAAGTCGCATGGTGCGCTCCACCGCCATATCGTGTTTCCACTCGTCGATGCGAGCCTGGTGTCCCGAGAGGAGCACTTCGGGCACTTCCCATCCGTTATACACGGCGGGGCGGGTATAAACCGGCGGGGCGAGGAGGTTGTCTTGGAAAGAATCGCTAAGCGCCGACTGCTCATCGCCGATGGCGCCGGGGATGAGCCGCACAATGGCATCGGTGAGGATAGCCGCGGGGAGCTCGCCACCGGTGAGCACGTAGTCGCCGATGGTAATCTCGCGGGTGATGAGGTGCTCGCGCACACGGTAGTCAACCCCCTTGTAGTGTCCGCACAGGATGATGATGTTTCGGCATAGCGAAAGCGAATTAGCCACCTGCTGGGTGAGCTGCTCGCCATCGGGTGTCATGAAAATCACCTCGTCGTAGTGGCGCTGCTCCTTCAGTGAGGAGATGGCACGGTCGATAGGCTCAATCTGCATCACCATCCCGGCTTCGCCGCCAAACGGATAGTCGTCCACCTTGCGGTGCGGGCGAGTGGAATAGTCGCGGAGATTGTGAACCACAATCTCCGCAAGCCCTTTGTCCTGCGCGCGCTTGAGGATTGAGAATCCGAGGGGCGACTCGAGAATTTCGGGCATAACAGTGAGGATATCTATGCGCATTGGCTCGTTGTCCATATTCTAATGTAATAAAAGGCAGGATAAAACAAGAAACAGCACAAAGGTGCCATTTGATTTGCAAAAATAACACATTTTTAAAAGATATGCAACAACGAATGTGTTAACACACGATAAACAGCCCGACGAAAGCTCGGGGAGGAGGAAAAATGTTGCAAAACCATTATATTTTGAACAAAAATTCAAAAAGTGGACGAAAAATCATTCCAATTAAATAAAATTGCGTATATTTGACATTTGCTTCCCGAAGGGAATTTTAATTTAACACTAAAACCACAATTTAACTAAAAAACAATATTAATATAATAACAAATTTATTATGCGAATTAAACTGTTTTTGATTATTGCGCTTCTGTGCAGTTTACCGATTTTAGCACAATCGGGAGTGAGAGGCGTAGTAGTGGATTCAGAAAGCAGCCTTCCCGTGGCAGGCGCGAGTGTGATTCTGGAACGCCAGAATCTGCTTGTGGTTACCGGCGCTGATGGCAGTTTTCTAATCAGTAACGCGACACCGGGCGAGAGCAATCTCACCATCGTGTCGTATGGCTACAAAGACTGGTCGTCAACCGTCGATATTAAGAACAAAGTGGTTGAAGACCTCGGTATTATCAAACTAACCCCTGACGGAGTGTTCACCGGCATCAACGACATGTCGGAGGAATTTCTCGTGAGCGAGTCGCTTCTCGAAGATGAGGAGGGCAACAGCCAAGCAGTCGGCGCACTCACCGGTGCCTCGGACAACATCTACTATCAGGCGACAAGCTACGACTTCAGCGCCATGCGATTCCGTTTCCGCGGTTATGACCAGGAGTATAGCCAAACCTACATCAATGGCGTGAACTTCAACGAGCCTATTCGCGGTCGCTTCAACTATTCAATGCTCGGCGGCATGAACACAGTGTTCAAAAACCGCTCTACTTCAGTGGGTATCGCTCCTTCGACAGCCGGTTTTGGTGCTATTGGCGGAACCACCAACATCAATGCGTATGCCAAGGATTATGCGCCAGGATTGCGCGCCAGCGTGGCTTACACCAACGGCAACTACTATGCCCGCGGCATGGCTACCTACTCCACAGGCTTGAGCAAGAACGGATGGGCACTCACCCTCTCGGCTATCGGCCGCTACAGCGATGAAGGTAATGTTCCGGGTACATTCTACCACTCGGGCGGCTACTTCCTCTCGTTGCAGAAGGTGTTCAACCCCGCTCACAGCATCTCGCTCACCACTTTCGGCGCCCCCACTCAGCGCGCATCTTCGTCGGCTACCTACGAAGAGTGCTACGAAGTGTCGGGCGACTACCTCTACAACCCCAACTGGGGATATATCACCCAAAACGGCAAACTCGAGAAACGCAGTGCCAAGGTGGTTGAATCGTTCGACCCGACCGCTATCATCAACTGGATTTGGACTCCAAAGATGGGCACCTCGCTCAACACCGGATTCGGATTCCGTTCTTCGGCTTATTCGTCTTCGGCTCTCAACTGGTATAACGCCGCCGACCCGCGTCCCGACTACTACCGCTACCTTCCATCCTACTTCGATGAGGACAGCGAGGTTCGCGACCTCTACACCGACCTCTGGCAAAACAACGAGCAATACCGTCAAATCGATTGGGACAAGCTCTATCAAACCAACTACCTCAACAATATGCAAGCCGAGGAAACCGGAGTGGAACGCGGCTCTACCTACATTCTTGAGAAACGCCACAGCGACCAACTCAATTTCCAATTCAATTCCACCCTCAACCACCGCCTCAACGACTATATGACCTTGCAGGCAGGCGTGGGCGCGAATTACACCATCGGCTCTTACTACAAGACCATTAAGGACCTCCTTGGCGGCAAATATTGGGTGGATATCGACCAATTCTCAGAGCGCGACTTCCCCGCCGACAAGACTATGCTCCAAAACGACCTCAACAACCCCAACCGCAGAGTGGGTGTAGGCGACCGCTTCGGTTACGACTACAATATCAATGTATTCACAGCCAACGCTTGGGTGCAAAATATGATTAACCTCCCTCACTGGGATATCAACTACGGCTTGAACATCTCTTACACCACCTACCAACGCGATGGAAAGATGCGCAACGGCCGCTCTCCCGAGAACTCCTACGGCAAGGGCAAACGCCACCAATTTGACAACGGCGGCATCAAAGCCGGCATCACTTACAAACTCGATGGCCGCAACAACTTCGTAATCAACGCCCTTTACCAAACCAAGGCTCCGCTTGCCGACCAAGCATACGTGTCGCCGCGCATCAAAGACGACGCTATCGCCGACCTTGAAAGCGAGAGAATCCTTTCGGGCGACATCTCCTACGTGTTCAACTATCGCCGCTTCAAAGGTAGCATCACCGGTTTCTGGACCAACACCTACAACGGCGTGGAGCGTACTTCGTTCTACGACGACCAATACTCCACATTCATGAACTACGTAATGACCAACGTGCAGAAACAGCACAAAGGTGTGGAAGTGGGCTTGGCATTTAAGGTTACTCCCAGCATCACAGTGAGCGCAGCAGGTACTTATTCCCGCTATCAATACAAAAACCGCCCCACCGGCACACGCAGTTACGAAAACGGCATGTCGCCCGACACCGTAACCACAGTGTATCTCAAAAACTTCTATGTGGGCGGCACACCACAACAAGCCTATAACATCGGCATCGACTGGGCAGCTCCCGGCATGTGGTTCTTCAACATCAACGCATCGTGGATGGGCGACTCCTACGTTGACCTCTCTCCCGTGCGCCACGAGTCGATGAGCGACCTGTGGAAATTTGTTGATTCGGAAGAAGAACTCAACCAAAAAGTTGCCGAAATCTCCACTCAAGAGAAACTGAAAGATGTGTTTGTGCTCAATTTCAGCATCGGCAAACTCATCTACCTCAACCGCTCAGCATCGATGAATATCAACTTAAATGTTGACAACGTGCTCAACAACAAGAAAATCTGCACCGGCGGTTACCAACAGGGACGTTTCGACTACACCAACTTCAATGTGGGCAAATATCCCAACAAATACTATCACGGACAAGGCATCAAAGTGTTTGTCAATGTAGGTTTCAAATTCTAACTTCAAAATAATAAACAAAAAATCAATATACTGATATGAAATCAATTAAATTATTATTAAGCGTAATGCTTATGGCTATTGCCGGATTGGTCAGTTGCTCGGATGATTTCGATGCACCCCCGGTAAAAGTGCCAACCGCAACAATCAAGGCAAACACAACAATTGCCGATTTTAAAGCCGAATATTGGAAGACAGAAACTCCATATTGCGTGCCTGTTAATGTCCCCGAAGGCGAATCTAAGGTGATTTCAGGTCGCGTAATCAGTAGCGATGCCACCGGCAACATCTACAAGAGCCTCGTTATCCAAGACGAGACTGCCGCTCTCGCTATCTCTATCAACGCCAACTCGCTCTACACTACCTATCGTGTAGGTCAGGAAGTGGTTATCGACCTCAACGGAATGTATGTGGGCAAATATGCCAACCTCATCCAACTCGGTTACCCCAACGAGGGGACCCGCGGCACCGAAGCCGGTTTCATGGCTCTCGAACTCTTTGAAAGCCACGCACAACTCAACGGACTTCCCGATGTGAGCAAAATCGACACTATCCCCGTTTCTATCAGCGAACTCCCCACTACCCCGGCAGAAATTTGCAAGATGCAAAGCCAGTTGGTGCGTCTCGACAATGTTCAATGGGTTGAAGCAGGTCAACGCTATTCCGAAGAAAGCGCCTCTACTTCACGCAACCTCAAGGATGCTTCGGGCAACACTATCATTGTGCGCAACAGCAACTATGCTACTTTCCGCACCGAACTCCTCCCCGAGGGTGAAGGTACAGTAATCGGTATCCTCAGCTACTACAACAACGCTTGGCAAATCCTCCTCCGCTCTGCCGAAGATGTTATCGGATTCAAGACTCCCGAAGGTGTGATGGCCAACCCCTACACTATCGAGCGCGCTAAGGAACTCCAAGGTCAAGACATCACAGGCTGGGTGGCAGGCTACATCGTTGGTGCTGTTGCTCCCGGCGTGAATGAAGTAAAAGCCAACACCGATATCCAATGGGGCATCGAAGCCGCTATGGACAACAGCCTTGTTATCGGTGCAACTGCCGACACTAAGGACATCGCCAACTGCGTTATCGTTCCGCTTCCTCAAGATACTAAACTCCGCGAACTCGGTAACATCCGCGACCACAAAGACCTCGTTGGCAAAGCCATCAAGGTGAAGGGTGTTCTCGAAAACCAATATGCTCAAGCCGGCGTTAACTGCTCGGGCGCTCTCGGCACATTTGAAATCGAAGGTGTTGAGACCGGCGGCGACGGTACTCCATCGGGCGACGGTAGTCTCGCCAACCCATTCAACTGCGCAGGTGCAAACGAATACACTTCAGGTCTCGCAGCCGATACCGAATCACCCAACAACGTGTATATCAAGGGTAAAGTCGTTTCTATCAAAGAAGAGTTCGGCTCATTTGGCAACGCTTCGTTCTACATCAGCGACGACGGTACAGCCAACAACCAATTCTATGTGTACCGCTGCCTCTACCTCGGCAACAAGAAATGGACAAGCGGCGACACTCAAATCAAGGTGGGCGACGAAGTGGTAATCTGCGGTAAGGTGGTTAACTACAAGGGCAACACCCCCGAGACTGTTCAAAACGGCGCTTATATCTACTCACTCAACGGCACCGGTGGCAGCACCGGCGGCGGTGAGACAGGTGGCGGCACAGCATCGGGCAACGGTACAATCGACAACCCATACAATGCAGCAGGCGTAACTGCCTACATCAACACTCTCGCCGACAATGCCGAATCGCCCAACGATGTGTATATCAAAGGCAAAATTGCTTCGGTGAAAGAAGAATTCGGCTCATTTGGCAACGCTACATTCTACATCAGCGACGATGGCACATCCACCGGTCAATTCTATGTGTATCGCGCTCTCTACCTCGGCAACCAAAAATGGACCGATGGCAACACCCAAATCAAGGCAGGCGATGAAGTGATTATCTGCGGTAAAGTGGTGAAATATGTAAGCTCCTACGGCACAACTCCCGAAACCGTTCAAAACAAAGCCTACATCTACTCACTCAACGGCAAGACCGGCGACGGTGGCAGCACCGGCGGCGGTGAAACAGGTGGCGGTGAAACAGGCGAAGGCACCGGCGACGGAACTCTCAACAACCCCTACAACATCGCAGCTATCACATCTCTTGCATCGGGTCTTGCATCGGGCGCAGAATCAAGCGAAGTATATTTCAAAGGCAAAGTATCTTCGATTAAATATGCCTACGAAGCATCTTACGGCACCGGTACATTCTACGTTTCCGACGACGGCTCTACTACAGGTCAATTCTATGTGTTCCGCGCCTTCTACCTCGGCAACCAAAAGTGGATTGACGGCAACTATCAAATCAAAGTGGGCGATGAGGTAGTTATCCATGGTAAAGTTACCAACTACATGGGCAACACTCCCGAAACCATTCAAAATGCAGCCTATCTCTACTCTATCAACGGCAGCACTACCGACCCTGGTAGCGGCAGCACCGGAGGTGGTGAAACAGGCGGCGGTGAAACCGGTGGTGGCGAAACCGGTGGCGGCGAAGTAACAGGCAACCAAATCAAGGTTACATTTGCCGACTTCGGTATTGCCAACGGCACAGCAGTTACCACTCTCAACCTCAGCGATGGCACAACCCTCTCATTCGACGGTGGTGGCAACACCAATCCCCCGAAATATTACACAGCAGGCACCAATGTACGCATGTATCCCAAGAATTCAATGACAGTAAACTCAAGCAAGAAGATTGCAAGCATTGTCATCAACTGCGACACATACAATGGTATACTCTGCAACGCAGCCGAGCAAGTAACAGCATCGGCAGGTGCGGTAACATTCAGCGGTAGCGATATCAACATCGGTACTATCGATGCTACAACCACCACTGTTACCAATGCCAACCCGAACACAGGTACAGCAAGCCAAATCCGCATGATTTCAATGACAATCACTTACGCCGAATAATTCCGGTTGACCCATATCCAATCCCCGGCAGCAATGTCGGGGATTTTTTTGTAAAACTGTAAAACACTAATGGGATGTGCACCGCGAAGCGAGTGCGAATCATTATTAACAGAATAGCCGCGCTGCGACTACAGCCTTTCATGGTGTGTCTTCATAGATTCCGGCTCGGTCTTGCGGAAATCACCGTCTCGGTGCTATAGCCTTCTTTATCGCGGCAACCATTTCGGGGGCATCTTTGCATCCAAGCATATATTTGCGTCTGTCGTTGAGAGTAACAAGGAAGCAATCGCTCGCCTTGCCGTAATAGGCGAAGTAGCGACCCAAGTCGCGCTCATACATTCGCCCCCAATGCCCCAAGAAACCACCTCTTCCACACAAGCGACGCTCCGCCATTGTGGGCTTGCAGAGCCTCGCATCGGCGATATCAGCCAATGGTATCACCTTGCTTCGCAAGGGACGCTCCACACACAGCGCGTCGCCGTCAACCGAGATTGCGAGCGGTGCGTAGAAAAGCCCCGACAAGCAGAACAACAGCACAATAATCACCACTCCAATCCTCGTTACAAGGAATGAATCGGGGTTGGAAAACACCACAAACAGCACTCCTGCAAGTATTGTTATCGACAAGATTGTTACTATCACCGAATAGGTGCTCAAATTGACACGTTTTCTCATAATTCTCTTATTTTTCTACGAAATTACTAATAAAAAAAACACTTTATGAAACTCTCGGTAGCAAAATTAGCATCGCAGAACATCGAAAAAATGCAGTTTGCGCTCAAAATGGCGATTTAACACCGGTTTAACACACAAAACCGGCTGTTTTAGATATTGAGATATTCCCTTAGCGATTCAACATATAGGGCAAAGGCTCTGCGTCCGGAATCGGTAACGCGGCAGGTTGTTCGCGGCTTCCTGCCGTTGAAGCCTTTCGCGACGGCGATGTAGCCCGCCGCGGCGAGTTTGTCGAGTTGAACGCTCAGATTTCCCGATGTGGAATCGGTGCGCTGCTTTAGATAGACAAAATCAGCCTCATCGACATTCATGAGAATCGACATCACCGCAAGCCGCAGTTGTGAGTGCAATATCGGGTCGAGGTCTTTCATTTCTGCATGCGCGCTTTATGGTTAATAATATGTCCCGGCACAATCAACATCGCAACAAAAGCAAAGATGAACATCGGCATAAACCAATGCAGGGCAAGCGGAATAGCGGTGGCAATACATGCTAAAGTAATGATACCGCAAGTCATGCCGATTGCGCCGCCCACAACGAGCGAATTTTCACGAATCACTATCCCTTGGATAGTCTCGGCAAACCCTACCAATAGGAGCGGAAAGAGAAGCATAATCGCCCAGCAGTCTTTTGCAAGTATGAGCATAAAAGCCAAGCAAATGGCAATCATTGCCAGCGATAGATAGCCGATGACAGTCCAAATGCCGGTGCCTATTTCATCGAGGTGGGTCTTGGCTCCGACACTCAATTCCTGTCGGCGAGCCATCCGCGGGGTGATTATCCCTCCGATAATCATAATCAGGAACCAGAACCAGTTGAATACCGGATTGTGAGTGATGATGAGCAGCGCTGTTATGAGCGCAGCCACAGCCACGGTGAGGTAGCCCCACAATAAGAGGATATTGCCATCGCCGAGGTGAAGGCGTTTGCG
>SFER01000077.1 GCA_004557195.1 Bacteroidales bacterium
GACCATTAAATATACTATTTTGCCGGAAGATGCAACCATCAAGTCTGCGGAATGGATTATTAGCGATGATACTATTTTGCAATACAAAATCAATTCGGACGGAACAATTTCTATAGAAGGCAAAAGTGTAGGTACAGCAACAGTTACGGCTCGAACTACTGATGGCTCTAACCTTGAAGCGACTTGCAACGTCACAGTTAAACCTTATATAGCGACATCAATCACACTTAACTTAACGAAACTGAACTTATTTGAGAAGACCGAAACTGCGACTCTTAAATATACCATTTTGCCTGAAGATATTAGTGTCAAGACCGCAGAATGGGTAATAAGTGACGAATCTGTTATACAATATAAAAAGAATTCCGATGGTTCTCTCTTGATTGGTGGCAAGAGCGCGGGGACAGCGACCATCACTGCCCGCACCACCGACGGCAGCAACCTTGAGGCTACCTGCGTGGTTACCGTTAACCCGGTGGCTGCAAATGTGAACCAACTCAAGCCGGGCACCAACAAGGTGAATTTCGGATTGCAGGGCGTGAAGATGCACGGTGGCGTGCTTTATGCCTGCACCACTGCCGAATCGGTCAACAAGAGCAACCCGACATTGCACGGCAATGCCCCCGATAATATGGATACTTACGAGGACCGCAACTTTGACGAATTCGACCAGCGCGACTGGGTGGCTATCAGAGGCTTGGAAGGCGATTTTGAGGGCAAGGAATTGAGTAATCCGTTTGTGGCTCAATTTGCCGACGGTGTTCTCACCCCGAGCGGGACAATCACCACCACAGCCGCCACCAAAGCCTACAACCTCAACACATTCCGCGCTGAAAATATCCTCCACGGCGGCTACAGCAACTATGCCGAGAGCGATTACAAACCATATTATGTGCCCGCAAGAGTGAACGAAGTGGCAAATTTCATGGGTCTCATCGAGACTGTTGGCGGAGTGAAATACCTCTACTCCAAAAACGCCAACGGTCGCAAAGATGGCGAGGGCATCAAGATTGAAGGCAACATCGCCGACAACTCAGAGTCATATAGCCTCATGGAAGGCATCCTCGTAGCCGACGCATCGACCCAGGCAGGGGTGAAAATCATCATGCTCCAAGACCTCGGAGAGGCAACAGGCGTTGAGGGTGTTGACACCGCCGCCGCGCGCATCTACACCGCCAATGGCAACATCATCATAGCAGCCACAGAGGATGGCGAAGCCGCAATATATGACTTCACCGGCCGCCTCATCAAGAGCGTGCCCGTCGCATCGGGCAACAGCACCGCAGTACCCGTACCCCCCGGCTATTACATAGTAAAAACCGGAACAAAAACCCAATCGGTAATTGTGAAATAACCTCTCCACAGTGAATATTCTCGGTGCCCTGCCCCCTCGCGGAGCAGGGCTCTTTTTGTGCATTTATTCCCGTATAAAGCCCTCTCTCGCAAATAAAAAATGTGAAAAGGGGATAATTCTCTTTGTTTCTCAATCCTTTTGCCTTAATTTTGCATTATGATTATAATGCGGATAATGTGCGCCTGCTTCAAGGCGCGACACATCCGCCGATATTAAGGAACAAATGAAACTAAGGAAGATATTTTTCTCTCTTGCCTGTGTCGCCGCACTCGGCGTGCCTGCGGCGAATGGCGATATCCTCGCCCCCGGTGATTGTGGAGCAATGTCGAGGACCATTTCTCTCTATGAGGCAGGCGATTATGCCGGAGCACTCGACCAACTGCGCGGGATTGACAACCGCGAATCGGAGGATGCGATTTTCTACACAGCTATGTGCAAATACCATCTCGGCGGCTGCGATGCCATCGACGCACTCAACTCTTACATCAATCGTTTCCCCGCCGGGAAGTACACCACCGAGGCTGTTTACAACATCGGCAATGCCTATTTCTACGCGGGAAAATATGGCGAGGCTCTCACAAATTATGAATCCGTTCGTCGGGATGCCTTCGATAGCGAAAATGCAGCCGACCTGAATTTAAGGCTCGGCTATTCCTATATGCGGCTTGCAAGATTCGACGAGGCTCGCGCCTGCATCGACAAGATAGCCGGAGTGAAACGCTATGCCACCGCCTCGACATTCTATTACGGCTACCTCCACTATGTGGCGGGAGAATATGACAGCGCGCTCGACTGTTTCCGAGGCGTGAAGGGCGATGATTTGCTCGAATACAACTCGCAATACTATATCGCCCAAATCATGTATCACCGCAGCGATTACGATGGTGTGATTTCACTCGGGAAGCGGCTCCTCTCGGCAAACAAGCAGAGCGAATTTCGCCACGAATTGCTACGCATTGTGGGCGAAAGCCTCTATAACACCGGTGCTGCCGACGAGGCGCACACATATCTTGCCGACTATCTCGGCGAGTGTGCGAAATGCGACATTACCCCCATGCGCTCGGCTCGCTACATCCTTGGTGTGATAGATTACGACAATCTCCGCATCGACGATGCCATCGAGAACCTACGCCACGCCACCGCCGGCGACGATGCCATGGCGCAAAGTGCATATCTCTATCTCGGCGAATGTTATGTGGCAAAAGCCGACCACAGCAGCGCGTCGATGGCTTTTGAGCGAGCGATGAAAATGCCTCACGATGCCGCCACGCTCGAAACCGCGTTTTTCAACTATGCCGTGGCGCAAAGTTCGGGCAGCCGCACGCCATTCAGCCGCACTGTAGATATTTTTGAGGATTTTGTCAACCAATACCCCAATTCGCGATATGCCGCCGAAGCCGGGGAATACCTCTGCAATGCCTATATCACCGGAAACGACTATGAGCGTGCTCTCGCAAGCATCAACCGCATCGCAAAGCCGTCGCCCGATATCCTCCGCGCCAAGCAGTATGTGCTCTACAACCTTGCCGCGTCGAGATTCTCCAATGGCGACATCTCCTCTGCCACCGCACAAATTTTAGAGGCTGTCAATCTTGGCGACCGCGGCAACGGCATCCTCGCACAATGCTATCTCGTGCTCGGAAACTGCCGCTACGCGCAAGGGAAATTTGAGGCAGCCTCGAGCGACTATCGCAAATTCCTCAACCTATCCACATCGCGCACCGACAACTATGCCCTCGGGCAATATTCGCTCGCATATTCCCAATTCAAGCAGAAAAAATACTCCGAGGCGCGCACTTGGTTCACCAGGGCTATCTCTTCGGGCTCGCTTGGTGTCGCTATGACAGCCGACGCGCAAACCCGCATCGGAGACACATATTATTACGGCAAAGATTTTGCTTCGGCGGAGACCTTCTACAGCCGCGCACGCGCCACAAGCCCCGCCACAGCCGATTATGCCATGTTCCAACAGGCTATGATGCTCGGATTGCAGAAAAAACACGCTGCCAAGATTGAGTTGCTCGACAAGTTGCTCGCCGACTTCCCCTCGTCGGCGATAGCACCAAACGCCATGCTCGAAAAAGCACAGGCTCAAATATCAGCCGGCAATAACGATGGCGCAGCCACCACATTCCGCCGTCTCGTGAGCCGCTATCCCTCTGCTCCCGAGGCTCGAAAGGGGTTGCTCCAACTCGCCATCACCTATAAAAATATGGGCGATGAGAAAAACGCCATCGCCACCTATAAAAAAGTGGTGTCCTCCTATCCCGCAAGCGAGGAGGCTTCGCTCGCAGTGGAAGACATGAAGGTAATATATTCCGAAAACGGAAATATCGATGACCTCCAGGCGTTCCTCGCCTCCACCCCCAACGCTCCGCGCCTCGACATCTCCGAGGTGGACAAACTCACATTCTATGCCGCCGAGAAAGCGTTCCTCGAAAACAATGCCGGCACCGGCAAAATCGAGGAATACCTCAAGCGGTTCCCCGATGGCGCCTACGCCCTGCAGGCACGGTTCTACATAGCCAAGCAGCATTATGCCGATGCGCAATACGACACCGCCCTCGCACAACTCAATGAGGTGCTCGCCGCAGGTGCCGATGCCTCGTTTGCCGAGGACGCGCTCGCAATGAAAGCCGACATTCTCATGCGTCAAGGCCACGCCACCAACGCCATGCTCACCTATCAAGAACTCGCCAAGCGCGCCACCACTGCCGACAACCGCCTTGCCGCACAACTCGGCATCCTCCGCGCCGCCAACGACCTTGCCCGCTATCCCGAGGTGATTGCCGCTGCAGGTGAGGTGCTCGCCAACAGCACCGCTTCGGCAGACGAGGAGATGGAAGCGCGTTTCCTCCGTGCCAACGCACTGCGCAACACCGGCAAAGGGAGTGCCGCCGTTGAGGACTGGAGCAAACTCGCTGCCGACCCGCAATCACTCTATGGCGCAAAATCGGCTTTCTATCTTGCCGAATACTATTTCGACAACGACAAAATGAGCAAGGCTGAGAAAACCCTCAACGCATTTATCGACGAGGGCACCCCTCACAATTATTGGCTCGCTCGGGCATTTATTCTCCTCTCGGACATCTACGCCAAGAAAGGCGACAATTTTGCCGCACGCGAATATCTCGAAAGCCTCAAGTCCAACTATCCGGGGAAAGAGCCCGACATCTTTGAAATGATTGAACAACGTCTCAGAAAACTCAATAAAAAATGATGAATAATCTCAAACTTATAATATCACTCGTGGCAGCACTGCTCCTGCCTGCCACCGCGCTTGCTCAAGACGACCTCACCAAGGAGATTGTCGTCGATAAAGACTATGTGCCGGTGGAGCAGAAGGCAGTCAAACTCAAGGCGAAGCCTGTGATGGTGAAAATTGCCCCGACTTCCAAGGAACTCTCTTATAGCGATAAAGTTTCTCCTGTGGCTACCGGCAACGGCTTGTATATTCTCAGTCCATACGGCTATAAGACCGCCCCCGATTACCTCTCCACCCGCGGCTATCTACACTATGGCGTCGGCTCTTTCCTCAACATGGCGGGCGATGCCGGCTACCGCATCATCGACAACGACAAGACTCGATTGTCTATCGCCCTCAGCCACACATCCACTTGGAGCGGAAAGCCCCTTCTGCCATCGGGCGACAAGGACTTAAAGCAGCGTTTCTACCGGGAATTGGCTCGCATCGACTTCCTTCACGCCTTCAAATCGCTCACCCTCACCGCCGACATCCATTACAAGTATGCCTATCAGAACTACCTGGCAAACATCGGGACCACCGAAGTGAAAATGCCGGAAAGTAAGGCAAACGAGATAGGATTCAATGTCATGGGAAAAAGCAATCCCGGCAGCAGCATCGATTGCCATGTGGGCTTGGGACTCAACTATTTTTCTATCAAGCAAAACAGCATCAGAGATTTCGACTCGCACGAAACACACCTCAACCTCAATGCCGGGGTGTCGAGCGACTGGGAAAACGTCAGCCGCATCGGGATTGACGCCTCTATCGACTACCTGTTTCTCGGCTTGAACAACGAGATTGCGCTTGCCTCTTTAGCGTCGCGCTCGATTGCCATCGGCGGACACAACAGCCTGAGGAAATCTTTCGATGGCGACGGACGCGGAATCTTTGCAGTAAACCCCTACGCCACAATACAGCAAGGCAATTTCACCGCTCGCCTCGGTGCCAAAGTGCAACTCGGCATCAAAGAGGGGGGATTCAAGGTGGCACCCGATGTGCGCTTCGATTTGCACAACACCTCTCGTTCGGTGGGGGCTTTCGTCTCGCTCAATGGTGGTCTCCGGCTCAACGATTACGCCACCCTGTTCAATGCCGACCGCTATCTGCAACCATGCGAGCAATATGTTACCACCAATACCCCTATCGATGCCCGGATAGGTCTTAACTTCGGACCATTCTCGGGCTTCAAAGCATCGCTCTGGGCTGGCTATTCCGTCACCAAAGATGCCTACGATTGGGTTATCGCATCAAACAACGAAGGCTACAATGCCTACATCTTCCACGATGTCAAGGGCTTCGGCTATGGCGCTTCGCTTTCCTATTCCTATGGCTCGATTCTCGAAGCATCGGCAGGCATTTCCGCCACAAGCAACGATGCCGACAAAGGATACTACACCGGGCTGCTCCGCTCCGATTTCGACATCGACGCGCGCATCCGATTCTCCCCGATTAAGCCGCTATCCATCACAGTCGAATACCGCGGTTTGCTCGATGTGAATTTCTATCAATTCACTCGAAATTCAGCCGAGAATTGGTCGCTTGCGCCATATTCAAAGGAGAATGCCCACATCCTCTCGCTCGCCGCCCGCTACAAAATCAACAATCTTGTGGCTGTGTGGGCGAGCGCCAACAACCTCCTGAACAAGGAGTATCGCCTCACCCCGGTGGTGTATGAACAAAAATTCAACGTCATGGGAGGCGTGTCGCTCTCTTTCTAAATCGATTAATACTAAAGAATGATGAATATGATGAAAAAAATTATGGCTGCCGCTTTGGCTCTCGCGTTGATGCCTGCGGCTACTGCGCAAAACACTACTAAACTCACTGCCGACAAGAGCAATGAATATGGGATTGTGTTCTCGCTCCCTGTTACTCATCTCAAAATCGAAATCCAAGCACAATGCACCCAACGTATTGCCGGACCTTATTTCCAGTATGCCAAGAAATACCTCGGTGTCAGCGATGTAATCTCGGAAGACTCCCGCACTTGGGATGTTACGGCGGTGTATGTTACCCCGTTTGGCGAACCCGACACCACTAAATATCTCATGAAGTTCAAGCCCGGCTCCAATCCGTTTGTTACACTCAACAAGCAGGGTGTTCCGCTCGCAATTAATGCCGACGTAGATACCGAAATAAGCGAAATCCCCGAGCGTGTGCTTCCGCCCGATTCAAAGCCTTCGATTCTTGCCGATGACGCCTATTTGAAATCGCTCCCCGGCGAACTCCTCGTGAGCGAATCCACCGCAAAGAAGGCCGAAATCGCTGCATCTCTCATCTACAAAATTCGCGAAAGCCGCACCAATCTCATCACCGGTGAAGCCGACCAGATGCCGCCCGATGGCGCTGCGATGAAACTCACCATGGAACACCTCGACAAGCAGGAGGAGGCGCTCACTGCGCTTTTCCTCGGCACTACAACCACCACCAATGTCATCAAATCGGTAGAGTACCGCCCCGGCAAGGATGTCTCCAACGAGGTGATTGCACGCATCTCCAATCTCAATGGTATTGTGGATAAAACCGACCTGAGCGGTGCTCCGCTCTATCTCTCACTGCGTGTTGTGGAGCGCGCCACTCTTCCGGTGAACGAAAAAGGCGAAACCAAGAAGTTGCCCAAAGACGCTGTGGTATATAACATCCCCGGCAAGGCTCAGGTGGTGATAAAATTCAGGGGAAACACCATGTTTAACGACAAGTTTGAAATGTCGCAATATGGCGTTACTTTTGGCGCCGACCCTGCTCTGTTCTCCGATAAGAAAGCGCCTTGCTATCTCATCTACCGCCCGGAAACAGGCTCGGTGCTCGAACTCCGTTCGCTCACCGAGTAGCACATTTCCACGCTATTTCACCCACTTTAGACACACCGGCGAGGATAGCGACAACCGCTCTCCTGTCGGTGTGAGTTTTCCGGTAGCTTTGTCGCGCGCATACACCACAATTACATTGTCGTTTTTGCAAGCCGCGATGAGGTAGTTGCCTTGTGGCGATATCACGAAGTTGCGCGGATGCGATGGCGTGGGTGTGTAGCCCACATTGCGCAGCGTGCCGTCGTCGTTCACCGCAAAGGTGCGGATTCCGTCACCCGCGAGGCGGTTGCTGGCATAGACATACTTCCCATCGGGGCTCACATGGATGTCGCCCGAACCTCTCACATGCAGGCTGTCACATTCTATCGTCGCAATCGGTGTGAGTGTGCCTTGCTCGTAGCGGAGTGTCATCACATCGCCGCTCAATTCCCCTATCAGATAGCAGAAACGCCCGTCGGGAGAAAACTCGAGATGTCGCGGGCCAAAGCCGGGAGCGAGTTGCAAAGTGTCTTGGAGTGTTATGTTTCCATCCTTCACTGCAAAGCCGTAGATGCAGTCGGCACCGAGGTCGGTTGCCAGCAGTTTTGTGCTGTCGGGGGTGAGGATTGTGTAATGTATATGGGAAGTTTTCTGTCTCACACTGTCGGGACCACACCCGGCGAATGCCGCCATGGTGCGTCCATTCCAGGCAATGCCGTTCGCGCCTATCTCAAATTCCGACACACTTCCGCCGCTGTAATTGGCGGTTACTATCTTGTCGCCCACGATGGCGAGATGACACGGGTTGTTACCCTCGGCGGCAAACCGGCTCTCGCCGAAATGCCCTGTTGCCGGGTCGAAGTCGAATGTATAAACACCCGAATTTTCGCCATCCTCTCTCACTGCATAGATATGGCTCATGTCGTCGGCAAGTGCCAAATATGATGGGTTGTTTGCCGCAACCGAGTCTTCAACCGTGAGTTTTCCGTTGTCAAACACGATTGAATAGACTCCATGGCTCCCGTCCGCGGTGTAGGTACCACACACCATTATAGATTTCTCACTCTCCAATCGGCTGCCGGCACATGCGGTGAGCATGAGCAGCGGCAATAAATAAATATGCTTCATTTTTGCTCGAATTTTTCCGTAAATTTACTAAAATTCGGGGTTTGCGCCTCACGAATGCCTGTTTTTTTGCATTTCCGCTAAAAAATCTTGAAAAATATCGCTGAATTTCGCCATTTCTGTGTAATTTTGGCGAAAATTCTGAACTCTATTTAAGGATGAAATCTTTAAGACATTTTTGTTTACTACTCTCCCTTGCGCTCACAATCAATGTAGCATGTGTTGCGCAGAACGAGGAGAATTTGGTGCTGGTTGACACAATCAAGGTGGAAAGCGAGTGCCTCCAAAAGGCTATTAAGAGCACGGTGGTGCTCCCGGCGCAGTATTTCGATGCCGACATGCAGGAAGAACAATATCCTGTGGTGTATCTTCTCAACGGATACGGGGGCGATTATAAATCGTGGGTTGTGAGCAAAGGCGACCTCGATGCCCTTGCAAGCGACTATGGCGTGATTTTTGTGTGTCCCGACGGGCAAAATAGTTGGTATTGGGACTCTCCGGTGGTTAAAAACTACAACTTCGAGAGTTACATTATCACCGAAC
This sequence comes from Bacteroidales bacterium, assembly GCA_004557195.1. Lineage (GTDB taxonomy): Bacteria > Bacteroidota > Bacteroidia > Bacteroidales > Muribaculaceae > W0P31-042. Next base: position 9,059 of record SFER01000077.1, read on the forward strand.
TTGTCCCCTACATCGACAATTCCTTCCGCACAATTCCCGATAAGAACTTCCGCGCCATCACCGGACTCAGTATGGGCGGACACGGCGCTTTGTGGCTCGCAATGCGCCACAGCGATGTGTTTGGTGTCGCAGGCAGCATGAGCGGCGGAGTGAACATCATTCCTTTCCCCGAAAAATGGGAGATGAAAAAACTCCTTGGCGACTACGCCACCAATAAGGAGGTGTGGCAAAAACACACTGTCATCAACCTTGTGCCCACGCTCAAAAAAGACCAGTTGAAAATCATTTTCGACTGCGGCTCGGAGGATTTCTTCTATAAAGTGAATTGCGACCTGCACGAGGCGCTGCTCAAGGCGGGTATCCCACACGACTTCATCTCGCGCCCCGGAACGCACAATTGGACATATTGGACCAACTCGCTCGACTATCAAATGCTTTTCTTCTCGAAGGCTTTCGAGCAAGAGGCTGAATAGAATCGGCGAATGGGTTAAATTCACTTAAAAATAGTCAAAATCGGTACAGAAATAGGCGTTGGCAAACTTTTTTGAAACGAAAAGTTGATTTTTCAATTAAATATTCCTACCTTTGCATCGGTTTT